>NZ_JBJLSG010000020.1:0-50687 GCF_050871925.1 Kineococcus gurbantunggutensis | reverse complement strand
TGAAGTCGGCGACCGCCTCGTGCAGGCGGCGCAGCAGGTGCCCGACGGCGATCACGGCCTGATCGGACCAGGGGCGCGGGTGGACGACCTCGCCGGGGACGAAGTGCACCGCTTCGCGCCCGTCGGGGGCGAAGCCGGTGCCCACCGGGCGCGGTGCGGCTTCGAAGCCGACGGCGTGCAGGTGGTGCAGCAGGGCGGTGGTGGAGGGTGACCAGGGCGCTGCGGGGCGCAGGACCACGTGGCCGCGGCGGGTGACGGTGCTGCGCCCACCACCGGTCAAGGCCACTTCCTGCTCGGTCTCGTGCCCGGTGCCGTCCCGGGGACCGCGGCGCTCAGGACCCCCGGGCGTGCTGCTCACGCGGGACAGCCTGGTGCAGCTGCTCGCCGGTGCGCACCCCGGGCACCGGCGTGTGCGTGACGCCGCACCGTGAGGGCACGGCGCTCACCGGAACCGACCGGACGGGGTGCCGGTGGCAAGCCGGTGGGTGAGGATCGTGCGGTGCCCGTGCTGCCGCCTCCACCGCTCGAGCGTGATGGCCTCCTGGCCTGGGTGGGTGCCCACCTGGGCCACCTGACCTGCGAGTCCAGCGGTGAGGCGGGCGGTGGGGGGAACAGGGGCCCGGGCGGGCAGCCGACAGCCGGTGCGCAGGCCGGGTCGGCGGGTGCGTCCAGCGCCGGCGCGGCGCGCGCGGTGGCGGCCTCACCGATCCGGGGAGGGCAGGCGGCGGCCGACGCCGCCCTGGCCGGGCTCGACCTGAGCGGTTACGCCGCCGGGCGCAGCCGGGTGTGGCCGCGCCAGCGGCGCGCCACCAGTCGCCTGTCGCCCTACGTCCGTCACGGGCTGCTCACCCTGCCGGCGGTGTGGGCCGCCGCGGCCGGCGCTCCGGCTGCTGACCGGGCGAAGTTCCGCGAGGAGCTGCTGTGGCAGGAGTACGCCCGCCACCTGTACGCGCGCCTGGGGCCCGCCACCGCGCGCTCGCTGCGCTTCGCCGAGCCCGTCGCCGTTCCCTCACCGGTGCCGGTGCCGGCGTGGGAGCGCGAGCCCTGGCCCGCCGAGATGGCCTGCGTGGCCACCTGCACCGCCGAGCTGCACCAGGACGGCTGGCTGGTGAACCAGGCCCGGATGTGGCTGGCCTCGCAGTACGCGGTGCGCGCCGGGCGTGACTGGCGCGAGGGAGCGGACCGGATGTACCGGCACCTGCTGGACGGCTCGGCGGCGGCCAACCGGCTGGGCTGGCAGTGGGCGGTCGGCACCGCCACGGGCAGGGTGTACGGCTTCAGCCGTCAGCAGGTGGAGGCGCGTGCGCCGGGTCTGTGCGGCACCTGCGCCCTGCAGCGGGCGTGCCCGATCCAGGACTGGCCCGAGGTCCAGACCGGTGCCCGCCTGCAGGCGCCGGCGGCCTTGAGCGGTGGGCGCGGCTGGGGCGGTGACAGCGGTGCGGGTCCGCGCCGCGCCGAGCTCAGCGGTGACCCGCAGGCGGTGTGGTTGACGGCGGAGTCCCTGGGCCGGGGAGATCCCGCGCTGGTGGCGCACCCGCAACTGCCGGCGGTGTTCGTCTTCGACGAGCCGTTGCTGGCGCGGCTGCGCCTGTCGGGCAAGCGTCTGGTGTTCCTGGCCGAGACGCTGGCCGAGCTGGGGTGCGAGGTGCGCCTGGGGGACCCGGTGAGCGAGCTGGCCGGGCGCCGGCTGGCCGTGACGCACGCACCGGTGCCGGGGTTCGCGCGCCGCGCGGCGCGCCTGGACGTGGTGGCGCGCCACCCCTGGCCGTGGCTGCGCCGGCCGGGGACCGGGTCGTTGCGCTCCTTCAGCGCCTGGGCGCGTTCAGCGCGCTGACGTCCGGCGCGTTCGCCACGGGCAGGCCCGCTGCTGCGGTGCTCGCCGGGGCTGCTGCGCGGTCCCGCCGCCGCCCTCAGCCGGCCTCGAAGGTGGGCAGGACGAGCGAGCCGTCGTCGGCCAGGGGGAAGCCGGGGTTGTGGGCGATCTCCCAGGCGTGCCCGTCGGGGTCGGTGAAGACCCCGGCGTAGCCGCCGTAGGAGGTGACCGCGGCGGGGCGGGTGATGGTGGCACCGGCTGCCTGCGCGGCGGTGAGGACCTGATCGACCTCGCTGCGCTCGTGGACGTTGTGGGCCAGGGCGATGCCGCTGAAGCCGCCGGGTGCGGGGGAGCCGGGGGAGGCGGGTGCCGGCTGGTCCGGCAGGGCGCAGTCGGCGGCGAGCTCGGCGCGGTCCCACAGCACCACGCCCAGGCCGCCGGCCTGGAAGAAGACGGTCTCCTGCACCTGCTGCCCGCGCCAGCCGAGCTGTTCGTAGAAGCGGCGTGCGCGCTGAAGGTCGCGCACGCCTAGGGTGATCAGGCTGATCCGCTGCTGCACGGGCGCCAGGCTAGGTGGCGCCACCGACACCGCTGCGGTCGCCGACGGCGCTGTTGATGAGGCGCCGGGGTGCCGGGGGACGTGGCGTGCACGGTGCTCACCGGCCGGCCGCGTCGCGGATGACGGCGGTGACCTCGTCGGGGTGGCTCATCATCACCACGTGCGAGCTGCGCACCTTGGTGGTCCTCGCCCCCATGCGCTCGGCCATCGCGAACTGCGCCGGTACCGGGATGAGGCCGTCACGGGTGGCCACGACGTACCAGGAGGGGATGTCCTTCCACGCCGGGGTTCCGGAGGGCTCGATGAGCGAGGAGGTGTGCTCTGCCCGGCCGCGGCCAGCAGGCCCAGCACGCCCAGCCCGACCAGGAAGCGTTCCGGCGGAGGGCCTTCGAGGGCGCCGGCGGCCACCCCCAGGGCGCGCTGGTGCTGGCCGGGCAGGGCGCTCAGGTGGGCGCGCAGCGGGCTCAGCAAGCGTTGCAGCGCGGCGAAGGGGATGGTGGACTCCGCCTCGTAGCCGTCCACCCGCAGCAGGCGCGTGCCGCTCAGCGCCGAGGTCGCCCGCTCCAGCAGCGCGCTCTTGCCGAGCCAGGGCGGTGGGGCTCGCCCGAGGGGCGCCCGCGCACCGGCGGCGACGGTCCACCCGCGACCGCCGGCGCGCGGCGGCGTTCACGCGGGCGCGGGTGCGTTGAACGAGACCCCGGCCAGTTCCTGCGAGACCCGCCAGACGCGCTCCGCCGCCCCGGTGTCGCGCAGCGGGCGGAACAGGGTGTGCTCGCCCGGGCCACCGCCGAGGTGACCCGGCCCGGCGGGTCCGTAGAGCCGTCCACCGCGCGCGTGCGGGGAGGTCGCGGCCATCAGCGCGGGCAGCTGCGCGCTGTCCACGCTGCCCACCAGGACGCCGGCGCGCGAGAGCCTCCTGATCACCGCGATCTGCGGGGTGTCGCGCTGCCTGCCCATCTCCGGGCGTGCGGCCAGCAGGCTGGTCGGGGCCACGCCGGGGTGCGAGAGGTTGCTGGTGATGCCCCAGCCGCCGGCCCGGGCGCGCCGCTCCAGCTCGAGGCCGAACAGGCCCAGGGCGATCTTCGACTGGCCGTAGGCGCGCATGCCCTCGTAGGAGGACTCCCAGTTCACGTCGTCCCAGTTGATCCCTCCGCTGCGCGCCGCCACGCTGATCTGCGAGGTGATGCGTGCCCGGCCGGCGGTGAGCAGCGGCAGCAGGTGCGCCACCAGCGCGACGTGACCCAGGTGGTTGGTGCCCAGCTGCAGCTCGATGCCGTCGGCGGTGACCTGCCGCTGCGGCGGGTGCATGACCCCGGCGTTGTTGACCAGCAGGTGGATCGGGTGGCCCTCGGTGCGCAGTTGCTCGCCCAGGGCGGCCACCGAACCCAGCGAGGACAGGTCCACCTCGCGCAGCGAGACCCGGGCGCCGGGGTGCTGGGTGCGGATGCGGGTCAGCGCCGCCTCGCCCTTGGCGCGGTTGCGCACGGGCAGGAGGACCTCGGCGCCGGCGGCGGCGAGCCGGCGGGCGATGCCGAAGCCGATCCCGTCGCTGGCTCCGGTGACGAGGGCGCGCCGACCGGACAGGTCGGGCACGGTGAGCTGGTGCGTGCGAGGCATGGCGTTGCTCCTGTCGATCACGACGAACGGGTGAACGGCGTCGGGTGGACGGCGTCAGGGGTGGGTGGGGGCGAGCGGGCCGGGGTGCGGGGCGGCGGCGGACCTGCCGGCCACCCGGCGGGCGATGAGCACGGTGAGGGCGAAGTGGACCGCGAACAGCACCGGGACACCGACCTGGAGCGCGGCGAGCGCGGCGAGCTGACCCTCGAGGTAGAACGCGACCCGCACGAGCAGGTTCGCGCCGGCCATGGCCGAGATGACCAGCGTGCTGAGGGTGTACACCCGGCGCAGGTCGCGGTGCTCGCGCCAGGCGCGCGGACCGCCGGCCAGCGGGTTGACGACGATGCCCATCAGCGGCCGCCGCGCGATGAGCGAGACGACGTAGGCGGCGATGAAGGCCGCGGGCAGCAGGGTGGTGGGCAGGAAGAAGGCCCGCGCCTCGCCGGTCAGGGCGGCGACCGCGGCGCAGACCACCGCGACCAGCAGCCCCGCGATCGCGGCGCCGGGCGACTCGCGGCGGGCCAGGCGCACCGCGCAGCCGAGCACCGCGGTGGCTCCCAGGGCCGCGAAGGCCGCACCGAGCCCGGCGGCGGCGTCGGCGGCCACGAAGGCGATCGTGGGGGCGGCGGCCACGGCCAGGCCGACCGGCCCGCCCAGGCGCTCGAGCGCGCGGTGCGCGGCGGTGCGCCACTCGGAGCGCTCCACGGGGTCGGGCAGGCCGAGCACCCGGCGGGCTCTGGCGCTGGCGCCGGTCGCTCCCTCGCCAGGACCGGTGTGCTCGGGCCGGCGGGTGTCGACGGTGGGTGAGTCGACCACGGTGTCCTCCTCGGTGGATCGGTTGGTCGGTCGGGCTGTGCTTCCAGCCTCGGCCGCAGGAGCGGGCTCAGCCAGGGCCTGCCGATCCGCCCCTGGTGCCACCGCGTCCGCCGAGCCCGCCGCTGCTCGCCGAGCCGGCTCAAGGGGGGATCGGCGGGCCGTGGCTGAGCGCGCCCGGCCGGTGCCAGGATCGCGGTGTCGACGGGACCGGCGAGCGGGCAGCGCGGACGAGCGGAGTGGCAGTGATCGACAGGGCGGGGTTGGCGGACTTCCTGCGCCGGCGGCGCCAGGCGCTGCAACCGCAGGACGTGGGCTTGCCGCGCGGGCAGCGCCGGCGCACCGCCGGGCTGCGCCGCGAGGAGGTCGCGGCCCTGTGCCACATGTCCACCGACTACTACGCGCGCCTGGAGCGCGAGCGCGGCCCGCACCCCTCGCAGCAGATGGTCGCCGCCATCGCGCAGGGGCTGCACCTGGGCCTGGACGAGCGCGACCACCTCTTCCGCCTGGCCGGGCACCACCCGCCGGCGCGCGGGGAGCTCAGCGAGCACGTCAGCCCCGGCCTGCTGCGCGTGCTGGACCGCCTGGAGGACACCCCCGCGGAGGTCGTCACCGAACTGGGCGAGACGCTGCGCCAGTCCCCGATGGGGGTGGCGCTGACCGGCGACGCCACCGGGTACAGCGGCCCGGCGCGCAGCCTGGGGTACCGGTGGTTCACCGACCCGGCCACCAGGGCGCTCTACCACCCGCGCGACCACGCGTTCCTCTCGCGCCTGTACGCCTCGGGCCTGCGCGAGGTGGTCACCCGGCGCGGGCCCGCCTCGCGCGCGGCGCGGCTGGCCGAGCTGGCCCTGGCCAGCAGCGAGGAGCTGCGCGAGCTGTGGCAGGCGCACGAGGTGGGGCTGCGCCCGCACGAGGTCAAGCGGTTCGTGCACCCGCAGGTCGGTGAGCTGGAGCTGCACTGCCAGACGCTGCTGGACCCGCAGCAGTCGCACCGGCTGCTGGTCTACACGGCGGTCCCGGGCACCGAGAGCCACGAGAAGCTGCAGCTGCTCTCCGTCCTGGGTGCCCAGGCGATCAGCTGATGCCCGCCGTGCGCCGCGACCACCGGTTCAGCGGGCAGGGCCGGCCTCGCTCACCGACCTCCCCCCGGTGCTCCACGAGCGACGGCGGATCCCACCGGTACCGGACCGGCGCCGGGCCCGCGGGCGCAGGAGTCCCGGTGGTGACCCGCGGGGCGCCGAGGACGGGGCACCCCGCGTCGCCGACGGCGTCGACGTGGATCATCCTGGGGGTTCACCGTCCGCGCCCTCGACTCGCAGGAGAGTCCCTCGTGAAGATCGCTGTCATCGGCACCGGCCAGTTCGCCCGCAGCTTCATCGCCCTGTGGCAACTGCACCCCGACGTCGAGGAGGTGTGGGTCAGCGACCTCGTCCCCGAACGTGCCCAGCAGCACGTGGAGACCCACGGCCTGGCCGGGTCCTTCGACAGCTTCGAGGACGCCCTGGCCTCCGACGTCGACGCGGTCGCGATCATGACACAGCGCTGGTCGCACGGTCCCCTGGTGCGCCAGGCGCTGGCCGCCGGCAAGCACGTCTACTCCGCCGTGCCGATGGCGAGCACCGTCGACGACGTCGAGGCCATCGTGGCCGCGGTGCGCGAGACGGGGCTGGTCTACATGATGGGCGAGACCAGCTACTACAACCCCGCCGTCGTCTGGGCCCGCGAGCACATCGCGGCCGGTGAGTTCGGCCGGGTGTTCTACGGCGAGGGCGACTACGTCCACGACATGGACAACGGCTTCTACGCCGCCTACCGCTACAGCGGCGGGCAGGACTGGAAGGAGACCGCGAGCTACCCGCCCATGCTCTACCCGACCCACGCCATCGGCGGTGTGCTGGGAGCCTGGCCGACCCACGCGGTCAGCGTCAGCTGCACGGGCATCAGCGACACCCGCGGCGACGGCGTGTTCGACAAGGCGGTCTCGCGCTGGGACAACGACTTCTCCAACATGTCGGCCCTGTTCGAGCTCGCTGACGGCGGGGTCATGCGGACCAACGAGTTCCGCCGGGTCGGGTACTGGAGCGGTCCGGAGTCGCGGTTCCGCTTCTACGGCACCGAGCAGGTCATGGAGCAGTCGGTCACCAGCACGGTCGTCACCGTCAAGACCGAGGGCGAGGACTACCACAAGGGCGAGACCCTGGACATCACCGACGAGCTGCGGGCCGGTGAGCACTCCGACGCGCCCGAGGACCTGAGCGATATCGATCCCGCGCTGCTGAGCAGCTTCCGCTCCGGCACCGCGAAGGTGCACGACCGCAGCCGGCTGCCGAAGGAGTTCGAAGGAGCCCCCAACGGCCACGAGGGGGCCCACCACTTCCTGGCCGACGACTTCGTCGTGGCGGTGCGCGACCGCGTCCACCCGCCGGTCAACGCCTGGGTCGCGGCCCGCTTCACCCTGCCGGGGATCATCGCCAACGAGTCGGCCAAGCAGGACGGGGCGCGGCTGCCCGTGCCGGACTTCGGCGATCCGGTCTGACCGGTGCACCGCCTCCCACCCGGGCGAGCGCGTCCGGGTGGGAGGCGGGTCCGCGGAGCTCGTCCCGTCCTCCGGTCGCGGCACGAGGACCGTGCCCGTTCCGGCCGCCGCCGACGAGCCGAGGTCGAAGCCCGCCTGGAAGCGGTGCCGGACGAGCTCCAGTCGACCGGACCGGTCACCGTGCCTGGAGGCGCGGCGGAGTACCCGGGGAACCCCGCGCTCCCACCCGGTGCACGCCGCCCGCTGCACGCACCTGACGACACGCGAGCACCACCGGCTCGAACCGGCCCGGGCGCGGGCCGCTCCCGCGGCGGCGTTGCTGCGGCAGCGGCACGCGGTGATCGTCACCGATCGGGCTCGGGACTCCGACACCGCCACCTCCGCCTCGAGGCGTGGCCGGCTGCGGGTCGCCGGCCGAGGGGGTGACCGCGGCCGATCCGCCACCTGACGTCAGCGCTGGTCGTCGTCACCTGCTGCCGGGGCGGGCTCCCCGCGCCGTCGAGGCCTCAGCCCGGACCTCGCCGATCACCACGAGCAGCCCCGCCCGTCGTTGCTTCAACTCGATCACACACTGCCGGGCGCCAGCCCCGTCACCGCTGTGCAGGGCACCGGCGACGAGCAGGGCACCCACCGGAGCTCGACGGAGAACGTCTCACGCTGATGACCGCGACCTCGCGGGCAGGGCGAGGTGACTGGACGTTCGCCCGGTGGTGACGAACCGGCTCAGGTGGGGACGGGGTAGCCGATCCGCGCGATGTCCCGCGCGAGGTCTGCCAGTCTGCGCTCGTGGTTGAGGCGGCGCACCAGCTCCTCGCTCAGTGGCTGCAGGGCCAGCACGTGCTCGACGTCGTGCCGGTCCACCTCGACCTCGTAGGTCTCCTGCAGGTGGGCGACGACGGCTGCACCGTCACCTTCGAGTTCGGCGAACAGCCAGTCCGAGCCGTCGCAGGTGTCCGAGGCGACTGAGCCGCGCAACCGCACCGGGTGCCAGCGCTCGTCCCCGTGCAGCCGCCAGCACGCCACGCTCACCAGCGGAAGACCGTCGCCGGTGAAGGCCGGCTCCGCCGCGACCTCGCGCAGCGGCTCGGGCACCGCGGCCAGCCAGTCGAGGTCGTGCTCCTCGACCCACGGGCTCATGGGGCTCTCGTGGTCGAAGCCGCGCAGCCACGTCCCGGCGGGGGTGAAGGTGATCGACCAGGCGTTGCCGCTGCCGTCGTCCATGGAGGCCAGCTCCTGGTCCGCGTCCCAGCCGGTGTCGAAGTCGAAGGTGCGGCTGTCACGGTCCTCGATCAGCACGGCGTCCAGCATCGCCAGGCCCTGGGCGCGATGGCGCAGCGTCTCAGGGTCGGGGAGTCGTCGTGCCAGCTGCACCGCACCGACCGGCAGCTCGGCCGGTGGGCTGGCAGGGACGTCTCGTCGCCGCGGTCGCCGCCTCACAGCGCCAGCATGCCCGAACTCGCGCCCGCCGTGATGGCGCCCGGCCCGCGCGATGACCGTGAGACATGCGCAGCGCGCCAGCACCGCGCCAGCGCGCACGGCGGCACCACCGGTGAGGATCTCGTTCCGGTAGTGGCCTGCCTGCTTCGGCGGGTGGATCTGCAGGTTGCTTCGATCACGCCCCGCGCCCGGACCTCGTCGACGTCGAGGGGGGTGCAGCAGCCCGCGTCCCGCGCTCGGCGAGCCGGCTGAAGGCGGCACGCAGGTCCTGCGGGCCGACGACCTCGATATCGGCGTCCAGCCGGGCCAGGGAGGCGGCCAAGCCCATCCAGGACCAGGACCCCAGCACGAGGCGGCAGCGGTGCGCTCCGAGGCTCTCCAGGGTCCCGTCACCGACGAACGGGGCCAGCTCGGCAGCGGACCGGTGCACGATGACCACCCCCGTGCACGGCCACCCCTTGCCCGCGGGCGAGCCCTTGAACCGGCCGGCGACGTAGGCGGCCGCGTCGCCGCCGGGGACCTCCCTCGGGCTGAAGCGGGCTCCGCCGGGCACCCGCAGCCGCATCCGGTCGACGCGGTAGGTCCGCCAGTCCTGCTTCCCGGGTTCCCAGGCGAGGAGGTACCAGCGCCCGGCGCGCAGGACCAGGTGGTGGGGGTGGACCTCCCGGGAGGCTGTCGGCTCGGTCGATGCGGTGCTTCCTCCGTCGTCTCTCCCGTCACCGGTTGCAGTGGTGCGGTCGTGGTCGTAGTCGAAGCGCAGCCCTTCACGCAGCTGCACGGCCTGATTGATGGCCAGCAGCAGGTCGACGTCGACCTGCTCGACCTCTGCCTGTCCGGTGCCTGCCGTCGCGGCCCGGTCCAGCACGATCGGGCGCAGCGCGTCGATGCGTCGGGTGAGGTGCGAGGGCATGACCTGGGAGAGGGTGCTCAGTGCTCGCGCGGCGGCTTCTTCGATCCCGGCGCCGGTGACGACGGCCAGCTGGAGGGCCACCGCCAGGGCGACGGCCTGCTCGTCGTCGAACAGCAGCGGCGGCAGCTGGGCACCGGCTTCCAGCCGGTAGCCGCCGTCGGGTCCCTTGACGGCGTTGATGGGGTACCCGAGCTCGCGCAGGCGGTCCACGTCGCGGCGCACGGTCCGCTCGCTGACCTCCAGCCGTTGGGCCAGGAGCGGCCCGGGCCAGTCGCGTCGGGACTGCAGGAGGGACAGCAGCGCGAGCAGGCGCGAGGACGTCGCGGAGGCGGGAAGGGCCATGACAGCAGCATGCCGGTCCGTGCGGACAGCGACTGTCCGCTTGTCCACGATCGGACGAGGGGCGGAGGGCGGTCGTGGTGGCCGCGCTCGGCGCACGGCCACCACGACGTCACCACGCCCGGTCGGGTCACTCAGCCGGGAACCAGGGGGCGATGACGTCGATGATCCAGGTGACCCCGAACTGGTCGGTGAGCTTGCCGTACAGCGGGCTGAAGATGGAGGGCCCCAGGTCGACCTCCACGTCGGCGGCAGCAGGACACAGCTCGTTCCAGTACCGGGTGATCTCCTCGGCGTCGGTGCTGCGCAGGGAGAAGTAGTAGGGGTTGTGGCCCAGGTCGTAGGGCCGGTCGTCCTGGACGTCGTAGGCCATGACGTGGAAGCCGCTGGGGGAGAGGACCTGGCCCCAGGCGATCTGCTCGGCCTGGTCCGGTCCCTGGCCGGAGGGGGTGGTGCCGTAGGGGACGGCGATGAGGTCTCCACCGAAGACGGACCGGTAGAACTCCAGGGCCTGCTTGGCGTTGCCGCGCAGGTTGATGTGCAGGGTGCTGGTGACGCTCACGGTGGTCCTCCTCCGCCCTGACCGGGCCATCCGCTCAGGCATGGAAGAACCATCTCGCCGGAAGAGGTCAGCTACTGTCCTGCACTGGCGATCAGATGAGGAAGCCTTTCGTTCGAGGCGTTCGCCCGTGGTGGTTGCGCCGGCGAGGTGGGTCGTGCGCACACGTGAGGATCGCCAGGTCGAGCTCCGGCTCGGTCATCGGCGTGTCCGCGAGATCGTCGTACGGGAGGGGTCGTGGTGAGTGTCGGTCGTCTCGTACTTCGTGGGTTCGTCGGTGTTCCCGGGGTCGAGGAGGTCGAGGAGGTCGAGGAGGGAGAAGGGCGTTTGTTCGCCGAGGGTGAGTTCCAGGGTCTCGTAGGAGTCGTTCGCAGCGGTTTCGCTGCGGGGGAAGAGCTCCGCCTCGTAGGCGGTGAGGGCGGCTTCGACGTCGTCGGGGTGGGCGACGATCGCGAGGGCGAGCTCGGCCCCGTCGAGCATGGCGAGGTTGGCGCCCTCTCCGGCCGGGGGAGCCAGGTGGGCCGCGTCGCCGATGAGGGTGACCCCGGGCACGCGCTGCCAGCGGTGGCCGACGGGCAGGGAGTGGATCATCCGCTTGACCGGGGTGGTCTCCCCGTCGGTGATGAGGGCGGTCAGCTCAGGGGCCCAGCCGTCGAACTCCGCGGCGACGCGGGCCGCGGCCTCGGCGGTGTCGGCGAAGTCGATGTTCTCGAGCCACTCGGCGGAACGGTTGAGCTGCACGTAGGTGTGCAGCACGTCGCCGGCCTCGCGGTGGGCGGAGATCCCCTGGCCCGGGGTCAGCGCGTACATCGCCCCGGCGCCGACGGCGGCCGCCGCGGCCGGGTGCTTCTCGTCCACGTCGTGCAGGTAGGTCTCGACGTAGACTGTTCCGACGTAGGCCGGGGTGGCCTCGCTCAGCAGGGCCCGCACCTTCGACCAGGCGCCGTCGGCTCCGACCAGCAGGCTCGTGGTGGTCGTGGTCCCGTCGGCGAAGGTGAGCGCGTGACGGCCTCCGCCGAGGGGGCGGACGGCGGTGGTCTTCTTGCCCCACTGCACCGTGCCCTCGGGCAGGGAGTCCAGCAGGATCTGGCGCAGATCACCGCGCAGCACCTCCGGACGCCCGCTGGCGCCGTCGTCGGGGGCCTGGAACAGGACCCGCCCCTGCGGGTCGAGGACGCGCAGGGCTTCGGCGCCGCGGTGAATGATCGCCTGGAACTGCTCGGTGAGGCCGGCGGCCTACAGGGCCAGCTGCCCGTTCTCGGGGTGGATGTCGAGCTGGCCGCCTTGGGTGCGTGCGTCCGCGGACTGCTCGCCTTCGTAGATCGTCACCGCGATGCCGTGGACGTGCAGCACGCGGGCCAGGACGAGGCCGCCGAGGCCGGCGCCGACGATCGTGACCGATGTGGGCATGGTGCTCTCCCGCAGTGCTGGAACGCTGTTCTACAGCTACTTTGGAACGCCGTTCTACATCTGTCAAGATGGGACCGTGGCAGACCGGAAGCAGGCAGGGGAGCGACGCACCGACGCGCTGTCCAGGCAACGCATCGTCGAGGCGGCGCTGGAGATCCTCGACGCGCACGGGGAGTCGGCGCTGACCTTCCGCGCCCTGGCGGCCCACCTTCAGACGGGACCGGGGGCCATCTACCACTACGTGTCCAACAAGAGCGAACTGCTCCAGGCCGCGACCGAGGGCTTGATCCGCCACGTGCTGGAGCAGGCGGGACGGCCCGGGGCGAGCCCGCGGGAGGCGGTGCGCGAGGTGACGCTGGCCGTCTTCGACGCTCTGAGCGAGCACCCGTGGGTCGGTGGGCAGCTGGCGAACGAGCCCTGGCAGTCCGCACTCCTGCAGATCTTCGAAGCTGTCGGCGCTCAGCTGCCCGCTCTGGGGGTTCCGGAGCCGGAGCAGTTCGATGCCGCCTCCACGATCGTCAACTACGTCCTCGGCGTCGCCGGGCAGTACGCCGCCGCTGCACGGCTGGCCCCGACCGTGAGCGACCGCTCGTCCTTCCTGGTGGAGGTCGCGGAGCGCTGGACGGATCAGCACGACGTCTCCGAGCACCCGTTCATCCAGCGGTTCGCGGCACGGCTGCGCGACCACGACGATCGGGAACAGTTCGCGGCGGGGATCGAGATCCTCCTGCGGGGGCTGCCGCGGGAGCCGCAGCCGCAGGACAGCGCTCGGGGCTGAACCTGCGGACTCGGCGCTCCTGGTGAGACCTCGTGTCCGCACCTGGCGGTGCCGGGTCGGCGCACAGTCGGCCGGGCACGACCACGCAGCGCGCCAGACGGGGCGGGGATCGACTCGAGCCTGCTGAGCTTCCTGGAGCTGCCGACGACCATGCGGACATCGGCACGAGCGCGACGTCGCGACCCGTCGCTGACCGACCGGATCGCGGGATGACCGTGAGGTCGGTGAAGAGGTCGCGGAGGTACTGGCGCCTCCCATCGCGTTGCAGGCCGACCGGGCACGGTGAGCAGGTGCACGTCATCGCCTGGCCGGAGTCCGCGTCGTGGGGGTGATCGACACCGTCGGCCCGATGGTCGTAGCCCTGACCGTCATGGTCCTGCCCCTGCTGGTGGCGGCCGCTCGACGATCCTGGAACCGCTGGGCCGTGGGGCTGTACCTGCTCAGCCTGGTGCTGCTGGCGGTGTGGACGGCGAAGAGCGTGGTCATCGCTGACAGCAGCTTCGACCAGCCTCCAGCGTGGCCCGCGCTGCCGTGGATGGTGGCGACGCTTCTGGCCACAGGAGCCACGATCGTGAGTCTGCCGATGTCCCGACCCCGCTCTGGAGCACGCTGGCCAGCGGGATGAGCGGTCGTTAGGTGCTCTGCAAGTCTCCGATGAACTGGACGTCGTAGTTCGCACCCAGCTCCTCCCGAAGCCGGGGCAGCAGGTCCTCGCGGGCCTGGATGGCCCAGGTCCGCAGGTTCCGTTCGGCGGCAGGGGTCTTCAGCGCCGCGTGGGCCTGCTGCACCAGGTGCTCCCAGGCGCGCAGCTCGTCCTTGAGCCGCGAGGACAGCGGGAGGCGGTCCAGGTCGAGGTTGCCGATGGTCTGCAGGGTGGGACTGCGGAAGTGCAGCGGGTCTCCGCCGAAGCCGGGTGCGAGCAGCACGGGGATCGGCTTCTCGGTCCAGTCGCTCATGGTCTTCACGCTACGTCGTACCGGTGAGACCGCGAAGGAGAGCAGTTCGTGATCTTCAGCTATTCGGCTACTTGTTGACTTCCCTCACGGCGACGGCCCGGCCAGGCTGGAGCCGAGGTGCCCGACGTGACGCTCTCATATCGGCTGCCCACCCCAGGCGGGTGTGGCTCTCACATGGCGTGCGGAGCGTCGGGCACCGCCCGACGAGGACGTGGCTCAAGAAGGGTCTGTCTCACTCGAAGTAGCGCTGCCCGACCTCGTCAGCAAGACCGGCCGCACCGCCTTGGTGCGACCGGCGGCGAGGGAAGGGGCGCGGCATGGACGTCGACTCCGGCGTGATCATCGGGATGGACCCGCACAAACGCTCCGCGACCATCGAGGTCGTCGATCGAGCCGAGCGCATCCTGGGCGGTGCTCGTTTCGCCACCGACACCACCGGCTACCGCGACATGCTCACCGCGGGGCGCGCCTGGCCGCAGCGGGTCTGGGCGGTCGAAGGCGCCGGCGGCATCGGCAAGCACCTCGCGCAGCGGCTGATCGCCGACGGCGAGCAGGTCCTGGACGTGCCGGCGAAGCTGTCGGCTCGGGCGCGGGAGGGGGTACCTCCCACGCGCAGCGTGGGGGAGTCTCCACCGGTCAGGGCCGCAAGACCGACGCCACCGATGCGCACTCCATCGCCCTGGTCGCCTTGCGCACCCCGATCCTGCGCCGGGTCGAGGTCGATGCCGAGAACGTCGCGCTGCGGCTGCTGGTCGATCGCCGCGACGAGCTGGGAGTGGCACGCAGCCAGACGATCAACCGCATCCACAAGCTGCTGCTGGAGCTGCTGCCCGGCGGCGCCAAGGTCTTCTTGACTGCGCCGCAGGCCAGGGCACTGCTGGCCACGGTCCGCCCGCGCGACATCGTCGGGCGGACGAGGCGGTCGCTGGCGGCGGAGAAGATCGCCGAGCTCGCGGTGATCGACAAGAAGATCAAGGCGGCGAAGAAGGAGCTCACCGAGCTGATCACCGCGACCGGTTCGGGGCTGCTGCAGCTGAACGGTATCGGCCCGTCAGGCGCTGCCCGGTTGCTCGGCGATGTCGGTGACGTCGTCCGCTTTCCGACCAAGGCGCACTTCGCGTCCTGGAACGGCACCGCCCCGATCGACGCCTCCAGCGGCGAGAACAACCGCCACCGCCTGTCGCGCTCGGGCAATCGGCGCATCAACCGGGTCCTGCACATCATGGCGATCGTGCAGATGCGCCACGACACTGAAGGCCGGGCGTACTACCGGCGCAAGCTCGCGGCGGGCAAGTCGTCGATGGAGGCCATCCGCTGCCTGAAGCGGCGCCTGTCGGACGTGGTCTACCGGCAGATGGTCGCCGACGCGCAGGGCACCACGAGTCCGGCCGAGCCGGAGGTGGACATCGTTGACGACGTCGCCGAGGTCACAGCTGCCGAGGTGCTGCTGACGGGCCCGGGAGGACAAGCGGGGGCGGCTGCTGGCTCCAGCGCGACCGGCTCGGACCCCGGCGCCGGCTCTTCGGAGAAGTCACTTCCCGGGCCCGCCACGTCCATCGTCGCCACCCGCCGACGAAGCCGCAAGGCCCCTGTTGGACCCCGCCCTTGACACAGAAGGGAGCCATGAGCGTGCGGTCGTCGTCCGCTCGGATCATCTCAGAAACGGTGGCGGTCTCAACCGGTCAACGCACCACCCTCTTTGGATCATGGTGTGGTAGGTGTGGAGGTGGGGCCGGTGCAAACGTTCGGGTTGAGTCCACAGCAGCAGGACGAGGTGTGGGTGCGGTGGCGTGCGGGTGAGTCGCTGCGCTCGATCGCGCGATCGCTGGGCATCAACCGCCCAGCCAGCGTGCGCTGCTTCGTGGCCGCCACCGGCGGGGTGCGCCGGCCTGCACGGCGCAGGGCCGACCACCAGTTGAGCGCGGCCGAGCGTGAGGAGATCAGCCGCGGGCTGGCCGCGAAGGACAGCGCCCGGGCGATCGCCCGGCGGCTGGGCCGGTCGGCTTCGACGGTCAGCCGGGAGGTCGCCCGCAACGGCGGGCGCGCCAGCTACCGCGCCGGGACCGCTGAGGCCAGGGCCTGGCAGCGCGGCCGGCGCCCCAAGGCGTGCAAGCTGGCGGGGACCTCAGCAGCAGCCGCCCGGCTGCGGGCCCGGGTCGAGCACGACCTGGCTCAGGGCTGGTCCCCGCAGCAGATCGCGGCGCGCCTGCGGGTGGACTTCGGTGACGATGAGGCCATGCGCGTCAGCCGCGAAGCGATCTACCTGAGCCTGTTCGTGCAGGCCAGGGGCGCCTTGCGCAAGGAGCTGAGCGCTGCGCTGCGCACCGGGCGGGCCATGCGCTACCCCCGCGCCAAGCGTCTGCCGCAAGGGCGCGGGCAGCTGGTGGACACCGTGCCGATCAGCGAACGCCCCGCCGAGGTCGAGGACCGGGCGGTGCCTGGGCACTGGGAGGGCGACCTGGTCTTCGGCGCTCGGCCCAGCGCCATCGCCACGCTCGTGGAGCGCCGGACGCGCTTCGTGTCGCTCATCGCCCTGCCGCACGGCTACAAGGCCGAGCAGGTCCGCCAGGCCTTGAGCGCAGCCGTTCAGCGCCTTCCTGAACAGCTGCGACGCAGTCTGACCTGGGACCGCGGCAAGGAGATGGCCCAGCACGCCCAGGTCAGCATCGACACCGGGGTCCAGGTCTACTTCTGCGACCCGCACAGCCCCTGGCAGCGCGGGTCCAACGAGAACACGAATGGCTTGCTGCGCCAGTACGTGCCCAAGGACGCGGACCTACGTGCTTTCAGCCAGGCGGATCTCGATGAGATCGCCGCCCGCCTGAACGGAAGACCTCGACAGACCTTGGGATGGCAGACACCATCAGAAGCTCTCGACGAGGTGGTGCGTTGACCCCTTGAGACCGCCACCGTTTGTGAGACGGCGACCGCGCACGGGCGGTGAGATGACCGTGAGGTCGATCGTGACCACGGGATCGCTGCTGTCGGACCCGCCGGGCACAGTCCTGGGCGTGGTCTTCGACGGGCTCGTGCAGGGTGCTCTCCGGTGATCGGCCTGTGGAACGTCGCCGCCCCGCCGTGGGAGGAGGACCTGCTGGTCACCGCCGGGCGCCAGTGACTCGTGGACGTGTGGTCGCTGACGCGTGCTGCGCGCTGCGCCACGTTCGAGACCGTCTGGGGCAGTGGCGGTGGCTGGCGCGAGGCGTTGGTACCCGGGAAGGACCCGGTGGTGGTCGCCGGCGCCTGGGAGCGTTACGGGGTGTGCGGCTACGACCTGACGGGTCAGCGGCTGTGGCAGGACCGCAGCCGTACGAACGTGGAGGCTGTGACCGCCCTGGCCGACGGCCGTGTCGTCGTCACGTACAACCGCAGAGCCACCCGCGTGCTGCAGGCATCCACCGGGCAGGAGGTCCGTTCCCTGCGCGGGGTGCTGAGGGTGATCGCGCTGAGCGCGGACCTCTCGCTGGCGGTGGGCGGCGGCTGGTGCCGCCTGCTGGATCGTTCGCTGGATCCAGTGGCGCCGCGGATCGCGACGGGATGGGGTCCGGTCTGGTGCGCGGCCAGCGACGGAGAGCACCTGGCGATCACCGACAACGAGTTCTTGCGCATCCTGGATCCCCACGGGCGCGAACGAGCGAGGTCGGCCAGCCACGTGCGCCACGTCGTGCACGACCCGCTCACCCGCACCTGGGTGGCGATCCACGAGACCGATGAGGGGCAGGCGTCACTGCTCCGGCTCGACCACGACGCGGCAGTCCTGGAGCAGCGGCCCTGCGAACGCCCGCTCGACGTGGCCACCGTGCGCGCCGGCAGGGCGTTGGTCCTGCTCACTGATGCCGGCGTGCAGGTCCTGGACTGCTCGGACTGGAGCACCCGGGTCCTCGTCGACGTCTGAGTGACTGTTTCAGATGTCGGTGCTGATGGGTCATGCTGTCGCCGTGGCTGTCGAACGCGAGGCGTACCCCTCTGACCTGAGCGATGCGGAGTGGCAGCTGATCGAGCCGCTGCTGCCGAAGCAGGGCCGGATGGGCAGACCCCGCCAGGACCTGCGCGAGGTCCTCAACGGCATCTTCTACGTCGTCGACAACGGCGCCAAGTGGCGCGCGATGCCGCACGACCTGCCGCCGTGGGAGACGTGCTACCGGTGGATGCGCCGCCTGGAAGACGAGGGGACCTGGCAGAAGCTGGTGGACGAGGTCCGCGTGCTGGACCGCATGGGAAAAGACGCACCGTCGCGGCCAGCGTGTTCGTCATCGACTCCCAGAGCGTCCGCAGCAGCGAAGGCGGGCACGGGCGTTCCTACGACGCGGGCAAGAAGGTCAACGGGCGCAAGCGGATGACCGCGGTCGACGTCGAGGGCAACCTGCTGGCGGTGCAGATCACCGGTGGGGCGATCAGCGAGACCGCCGGTGGCATCACCCTGCTGAACGAACTGTCCGAGCAGTTCCCCGATCTGCGCCAGGTCTGGTGCGACCAGGGCTTCCGCCGCGGGTTCACCGACCGTGCTGCCGAACTGAGCATCACCGCCACGGTGATCAGCAGAGCACCGGGCAGCGTCGGCTTCCACGTCCTGCCGCGGCGCTGAGTGGTGGAGCGCTTCTTCGCCTGGATCAGCCGGGCTCGCCGGCTGGCGCGTGACTTCGAGCGGCTGGCGAGCACGGCGGTGACGATGGTCGAGGTCGCCTACATGCGGGTGATGCTGCGCCGGTTGACCAGGTCGGCGCAGTACTCACCACACATCTGAAACAATCACTGAGTGGTGTCGAGCGCTACGAGTACCACGCCGGCGAGGTCGGGCGGACACCGACCCGTCCTCCGCTCTTCGGCAGATGAGTGAAGTCGGGGCAGCCCCGTCAGGTGCCTGAGGCCATGTACACGGCAAGGATGTAGTTGGGGTGGCGATCCAGCGTGGTGCGGGCCCGGTCGTAGCGCATGGTGGTGCGGGGGTCGGCGTGGCGGGCGGCAATCTGGACGTCTCTGAGGTCCACTCCGGCGTCGAGCATGGTGGTGACGTAGGTGTGGCGCAGCATGTGCGGGTGCATCCGCGGTAGCCGAATCCGGGCGTCGGCAGCGAGGTGCTTGAGGCGGCGGGTGGCGGAGTGCCGGTCCAGCCGGCCGCCGCGGGTGTTGAGCAGCAGCGGCTGAGCGCCGTAGGCGCCACGATCACGGGCGTGAGTTCAGTCGTGGTCTTGGCGGTCGCCGATGGCGCGGTCCACCGCCCTGCCCACGGCCGGAGCCAGCGGGACCAAGACCACCTTGTGACCCTTCCCCACCACCCGCAGGACGCGGTGGCCGTGCTCCTCACCCAGGTCGGCGATGTCCAGGGCGCAGGCCTCGAAGATGCGCAGGCCCAGCAGCCCCAGCAGACAGACCAGGGCGAAGTCGCACGGGTTGGCCGAGTCCCGGGAGCTGGCGAGCATCGCTTCGAGCTGCAGGTGGGACAGGCCCATGGTGGGCGACTCGGGTGGGACGTTGGGGCGGCGGACGTAGTCGGCCGGTGAGTGCTCCAGGACGGCGTTGATGACGCAGGTCCGGTAGAAGCCCGCGACCACCGACATCCGCCTCGACACGGTCGAAGCGGCGAAGCGCTGGGTCTCCTGCATCCACCGCACGTACAGCTCGATGTGGGGCCGGCGAGCTTGCAGCGGGTCCAGTCCGCGCAGCTGGCACCAGGTGAGGTAGGCGCGCAGGTCGGACTCGGCGTGGCGGCGGGTCTCGCCGCGGTAGCGGGCCAGGTAGGCGGCGATGGCTAAGCGGAGCGGGTCGGTGCGCCAGGTCCCGTCACCGACGGCGATGGGCAGGGAAGCAGGGATGTCGGTGTGCTGGGTCATGACCGAGCATGCGCTGCAGACGGGCCGCGCGTCAGTCACGCTCGGCGAGCCGGAAGGACCGCGAAGGGGGGCGTGGTGCCGCTGCTCCGTCAGCGAATAGCTGACGGGCCTGGTGCAGCTCGGCGACGGCGATCAGCGGCAGCGTGCTGGCACCGGGCCGTCCACGTCGCGGCAGCCCCCGCCGGCAACGAGGTCGTCGACGGTGATGGTGAGCGTGGCCAGCACCGGCGTACTGAGTCGGGCCCTCACGACGTCGTCAAGGTCACTGCCCACACGGCGTACCCGTCGTCGCCGACAGGGCCAGAGCGCCGGAACGCCCGGCGCGACAGCACACGGGCCATCTCCTGATTCTGGTCGTGGACCACCGCGGCCACGAGAACCTCGGCCGCCTGCAGCTGCGCCGCGCCCGTGCGCAGCAGGTTCAGGCGCGCATCCACCGCCGAGCCACCGACCCCGCTGTGCCGGGCGTCAGCCCGCACGGCCAAGACGCTGAGCTGGCCTGCGGCCACACCGCTGGGGCGAAGGGTCGCCGGCTCGTACTCGCACACGCCTTCCAAGACCCCGTCCTGGCCCCGGTACAGCAGTGCCCGCGGACGCCGGTCCGGTTCGCGGCGTGGGGAGGGCAACGTGCTGGCCAGGTACTGCAGCTCCTCGATGACGTGCCGCTCCCACAGCGGGGGACGGCGGCTGAGGGCTGCGATGAAGTCCTTCAGCTCTCGCCGTGAGGTCGAGCCGTCGTGCAGCGGGACCCAGTCGTTCAGGACTGGACCTGAGACCGGCCCTGAGGCTGGACCCGTCGCGGCGCCAGGACGGTCTGCTCGATCAGCTGGTCCATCTGGGCCTCGCTCAACTGCGGCCGTCCCGTCGGGGGTGCCGGGACCGGACGGGGGCGGCGCAGCAGACCCCGCGCGGCGTCCTCGAGGTGGTCAGCGCCGCGCCAGCGCAGGACGCGAAGCGCCTGCCGGGTCTGGTCGCTGAGCATGGCTTCATCGTAGTCGCCGGCGGGCCACCGCGCTGGGTGCTCGGCCGGCCGCTGACCGGGCCTGGGTTTCATGCCACTCGCTGGACGAGGCAGTGGGCTTCCAGGGGCGACTCGAGGAGTCGGTGACGTCCACGACAGCGGGATGAGCGGGCGACCCATCGTGGGTGCACGGCAGAGCGGGACAACCTTCTGCAGGGTCCAGCCGGTTGTAGCAGGTGAGACCCTGAGGAGGCCCAGATGGATGCAGCGGAGGACTTCCGGCTCTTCGTCAGCAGCAGGCAGCAGGCGCTGCTGGGCACGGCGTGGTTGCTGACCGGCAACTGGGCCACCGCCGAGGACCTGGTGCAGACCGCGCTGGTGCGGGCCTGGCCGCACTGGCGGCGCATCGGCGGTGCCCGGGGCGTGAACGGGCGCGAGGGCGCTGACGCCTACGTCCGCCGGATCATGGTGAACCAGGCGCTGGACTGGCGCCGCCGGCGCTGGCGCGGGGAGGTCCCCACCGCCGACCTGCCCGACCTGCCCGTTCCCGCCGGCCTGGGGCCAGAGGTCCACCACGTCCTGCTCACCGCGGTGCGGGCCCTGCCCCCGCGTCAGCGGGCCGTCATCGCCCTGCGCTTCTACGAGGACCTCACCGAGGTCGACACCGCCGCCGCGCTGGACTGCTCGGTGGGCACGGTGAAGAGCCAGACCTCCAAGGCGCTGGCCACGCTGCGCCGCCACCCCGCCCTGCACGAGCTCGACCTCCAGGAGAGTGCGCGATGAACCAGGACCTGCAGCGGATGCTGACCGAAGCCGTGCCGAGCCCGCCGCGGCGCCTGGACCCCGAGGAGGTCCTGCACGCTGCCCGGCGCCGCCAGCACGCACGCCGGCGCACCGCGGCCTTCGCCGCCACGGGCCTGCTCGCCGCCTGCACCGCCGCTGCGCTCGTCGTCACGGACCTGGGCGGGCAAGGTGCCGTTCGCCTGCAGCCGGCGGCGCCGACTGCACCTGTCCCACCCGCACCGGCACCTGCACCTGCACCGGCACCGCGGTGGGAGCCGCCGGGCATCGAGGCCACCGATCGCGGCATCAACGGCGTGGAGATCACCGCGCAGGGCTACCAGGTGCGGGCCGGCTCGGCGCAGGCGGCCTGCGTGGCTGCTGGCGCGATCACCGTGGTGGCCGAGCCGACCTTGAGCGTGGGGCCCGGGTGCGACCCCTCCCTCGACGGGCCCGGCGCCCTGCTGGTGCCGTGGGTGGTGCGGCAGTGGACGGGAGGAGCGGGGCTCGCCTCGGGGGTCAGGCTCGTCGACGGGGTGCCCGTCTACCTCGACGACGTCCCCTACGGGCAGGAGAGCAGCGCCGTCGTCAGCGTCCCCTCGCGCGGGGTGCGGGTGCAGATGGCCGGTGACGAGGAGCAGGTGCGTGTCCTGCTGGACAGCCTGGCCATCCAGCCACGTCCCGGGGAGCGGCAGGCCCCGGCCCGTGCCAGCAGCAATCCCGTGGCAGGTGCCACGATCACGGAGACCACCGGCGCGTGGACGGGGCAGTCCCGCGACCCGGACCTGCTGGCCCGCTTGCAGGAGGTGGTGGACGCCGCTGCCCGCGTGGACGGTGAGCCCGGCTGCCTTCCCGCGCCCGGGCAGCAGGCGCAGATCGACCTGCTGACCACGCCGGACTACGAGCACGACCCCGACGGCACGCCCACTAAGCGGTACCTGCGCGAGTACACCTACCTCCTGGTGGACGTCACCGGTGGTTGTGACCTGGTGTTCTCCAGCACCGGCGCCGTCCTGCGTCCCGACCCGGCCCTCTTTGGCCCGCTGGTGCAGCAGTTGCGCGACAGCAAGGACTTCGACGACGGCAGGTGACGATCCGACGCGACGGAGGCCGAGCGGTCTCTACGGCACGAGTGAAGACTGCCCGCCTCTGAAGCAACAACCCCACGACTCCGACCTCATCCGTGACACCTCGGTCTTCGACAGATGCGGGCGTCGTGGCCAGCGCCAAGACCGCGAAGCCAGCGCTGCTGGCGAGGCCAGGCACAGTGAGCGGGGAGCGAGTCGACGTCCTGGCCAGGTCTTACGGGGTCAAGGCCGTGCCCAGCAGCGCGGTGGCCGCACCCCGATCACCCGTCGACGTCAGGTGGGCGTCGTCCACGCCGGTGCGCCGCCACAGCAGCTGCGCCAGGGCCGCAGCGGGACCGCTGACCTCGGCGACGACGTGCTGCGGTGCGCCCAGGACCCAGTGCCCGCCGGGGGCGCGCAGCGCCACGCCGATCCGCGGGGCCGGGATGCGGCCCAGGCGGACCTGGCGCGGGTGCAGGGTGTCGAGGACCTCGGCGATGCAGTCGGCCGCGAGCAGCTCGTCGGTGCTGCGGGGCAGGCCCAGCGCGTCGTGCAGGTCCCAACGGTGCACGGCGGTCTCGTGCAGCTGCCGGCGCCTCCACTGCGCCACGGTGCCGGGCCCGGTCAGGGTGCGGCACGGCCGGGAGGGGTCACCGGCCAGGGCGTGGCGCAGCTCGTGCGCGGCGGCGGTGTAGTCGGCGGCGGGGTCGGCGGCGGCGGGCGGATCCTCATCGGGCAGGTCCGCCTCCTCGGGGTACAGCCGGCTCATGGCCGCGGCCCAGCGGTGCACCCCGGCCAGGTGGGTGAGCAAGTCGCGAACGCTCCAGGGGGCGCAGTGGGGCACCGGCGCGCTCAGATCGGCGTCCCGCAGCAAGGCGATGACCGCGTCTTGCTCGGCTACCAACGCCTGGTGGTCCTGCAAAGACGTGTGAGCGTGCTGCACGAGGCTGACGTTAGGTCACCGGCAGGAGCGCTCGGGCCCTTACATGATCTTCCGGACATCGAGCTGTCCGCGAGGTCGCCGACAGCTCGGGACTGCACACCGCGGGATGAGCGGAAGATCAGCTTGAGGATGCCGTCGAGGGAGTGCGGGGCCGCGCAGAGCCCGGCTTCGGTCCTCGACCGCGACCTTCAAGGGTGCTTCAGCCCTGTGCGGGCATGAGCTTGGTGCACAGCACGTCGGGGCAGCTGAGGTAGCCCAGCCGCTGCCAGAAGAGCAGTCCTTCGGTGTTGTCGGGCATCACCAGCAGGTTGATGCGCGGTGCTCCACGGGCGCTCAGGCGTCGCTCCAGCTCGCCGACCAGGGCGGCAGCGAGTCCCTTGCGGCGGTGCTCGGGCTGCACGGCGAGGCGGTGGATCCAGCCTCGTCGGCCGTCGAAGGTGCCCAGCACCGCTCCGGTGATCCCCGCGTCGGCGTCTGCTGCGACGAGCATCAAGTCCGGGCCGTGAGTGAGGGTCGCCCGCAACTCCTCCTCGGGCATCACGTCTCGCCCGGTCGCTTGCCACAGCTGGGCAGTGGCGGGGTAGTCGGACCATGCAAAGGTGCGGATCACCGGCTCATTGTGGGGTGCACCGCCCGCTCATGATCGCGCCCCACCAGCGGGATGACCGCGAGGTGCGCGCTCAGGTGCCCTTCGCGGTCGACTGGGTCGAGGCGCCGTCGTCAGGGGAGCGGGTGGCGACCTGGGCCAGCCAGGCGTCGGTGTCCGTGCACGCCCGTCGCACCTGCTCGTTGTCCGCTTCCGGTCGCCTGGGCCCGTCGACGGCTGCGCTCCAGGCCCGCCCGTGCTGCAGCGCGGTGTAGCGGATGCCCAGCCAGAACCCCGGTTCCTGCACCTGCAGGCCGTCCTCGTCGTCCTCGGCTTCGCGGGCGCGGTCGATGAGGACCTGGGTGACGTAGGCGCGCCCGTGGCCGTCGGTGCCTTCGAGCACCACGATGCGCGAGCCGGCCTGCGAGGGGGTGGCCGGCAGCGCCACGGTGCACAGCTCCTGCGGCGCCTGTTCGGGGCCGGGTGCGTCCAGGGGCGTGAACTCGATGGAGCTGGACATGCCGGGGCAGCCGTCGTTGTCGGCGCACAGCTGCTGCATCGCCTCCTCGGTGCGCTGGGCGGCCAGGGCGACGACCTGGGCGGCGGCGGTGCGGGCCTCGGCCTGGCTGACGGCGGCGACAGGCAGCTCCTCCTGCCCGGAGCAGCCGGTGAGGGCCCCGGCCAGGGTCAGCGCGCCCAGCGTGGTGGGCAGCAGCGCGCGGCGCGGTGTGGTCACGCCGTCGACGCTATCCAGCCGGCGCTTCGCTCGGGGGGCGATGTGTGCACAAGGGCTCGACGGATCGCTGGCACCGGTGCAGGGACGGACATCGACAAGACCACCACCTCGCCGGTGGCTGACAATCACGCACACCGCGCCATGACCGCGGTGCCGCATGCTGCACCATGACCGTGGCTGGTCCGGACGTCGGTGGTGCGGTTCCCCTCCTCACCGCACCACCGACGATCCGTGGGTTCACCTCAGGCACCGACCGGCGACCTCCACCGAAACCGCCCGTATGCGGGTCAGTGCCGGTTGACCTCCGCCGCGACGACGCGAGCGTGCTCGACCATCGCTCGGTAGGCGTCCAGTTCGCCTGCGTGCTCGCTGGCCAGCGGCGTCCCGTACTCGACCAGCGCTTGGGCCACCGCGGACCCCAGGGCACTGGTGTCCTTGCAGTCCCGATCCGCCCTCGCCAGCGTGGTCTCGGCGTCGCCCAACGCGACCAGGTCCGCCTCGGTGGCTTTACTGCCGTCTGGCTTGTGCAGCAGAAGGTCTCGGCGCGCAGCCTGCAACTGCACGGGCAGGTCGGCAGGAGTGATGACGTCGTGACCGCGGTCCTGCATGCACCGCGACCACTGCTGGGTCGCGTCCTGCACCGTCTCGTCGGCGGCGACCTGGGTGAGCAGCTGCTCGCGCAGGGGACGGACCGTGACGTAGGCGCGGGTGTAGGTCTCCACGTCGGTGCCGTACAGCTGCTGGACGGCCTGGGCGTAGCAGCCGGTGGTCGCCACGGTCAGGCTGCCGTTGTCCTCCAGCGGCACGGTCAGCTCCACCTTCGGGTCCCCGTACACGGCCTGCTCGTAGCCGGCGGGGATGCCGTGGACGTAGTCGCCCAGCTCACCGGCTCCAGGGCTGGCCAGGGCAGCGCGGATGGCGGAGCTGAGGCCGTAGTCGCTGCCGTGCGCGGTCCACGCGGTCAGGTCCTCCACGTCGCCACCGCGCCGCGCGGCGTCGGCGATGGGGTCGGAGGCGTCGAGGGTGACCCGGCCGCGGGCAACGTCCAAGCCCTGCGCGGCCAGGCACCGGTCGATGAGGACCTGCTGGGCCACGCCCAAGTCGAAGCCGCCGCCGGTCTCGGTGGGCAGCTGGGCCAGGACGTCGTCGGTGGTGGTGGCAGCGCGTTGCCCCTCGCGGACCTGCTCAGCGACCGGGACGGTGCGCACCTGCCCGCCGTCCCAGGGCTGGGCCCAGCCCAGACCGGCGGCACCGACTGCGACCAGCGCGACGGGAGCAGCGATCACCGCGCGACGCTGGCGACGGCGGCGCCGGCCCCCGCGCAGGGCCGCGGCGGCGATTCCTGCGGGGGCGTGGACCCCGCGTCCGGCGACGTACAGGCCGTGACGCAGTCGCCGGACGGTGGGGTCATCGGCTCCGGTCCCGGCCTCGGCGCCGAGGGAGTCGGCCGGGTCGTGGAAGTCGTGCGGGTCGTGGTGGCTCATCGGATGCGCTCCTCGTGTGAGGGAACCGGATGGCGGGAGGCGGTGACCGACTCCTCGACGGCAACCTCGAAGGCAGCAGCCCCGTCGGGCGGGCTGGTCTTGTCGGGTGGATCGGCGCGGTCGGTGCCCAGCAGTTGCCGCAGCCGGGCCAGGCCGCGGGAGGCTTGGGTCTTTACGGTGCCGGTGGAGCAGTTCAGCGCGTCGGCGATCTGTGCTTCGCTCCAGTCCTCGTAGTAGCGCAGCACCAGCACCGCGCGTTGACGTGGGGAGAGCTGACGCAGCGCGGTGATGGCCTCGTCCTGCTCGACGTAGCGGGTCGCCGCGTCCAGGCCGCCGGTGCCGGCGAGCTCGGCGCGGGCGTTGAGGTGGTCGGGCTGCTGGTTGGTCTGACCGGTGTGGTCGGGCCAGAGCGCGTCGAGGGGTACTTCGCGGGGGCGCCGGCCCAGGCGGCGCCAGCGGTCGGTGACCGCCCGGGCCATGACGGTGCGGGCGTAGGCGGCGGGCTCGCTCACCCGGCGCCAGTGCAGGTAGGTGCGCTCGAGGGTGTCTTGGAGGAGGTCTTCAGCGGTGTGGTGGTCGCCGGTGAGGAAGAGGGCGGTGCGCATCAGCTGGTCGGCGTGCGCGGCGGCCCAGTCCTCGAAGTCACGCTCACCTTGGCGGGCAGGGTGAGGGCGCGTGGGGTCAGGGCCCTGCGGGGAGTCCTGCCCAGGCTTGGTCACGGTGCCGTCCTTCACGCTGGTCTGGCTGAGTCACCTTTCCAGACGCCAGGGGGGCGAGGTCGGTTGACAGGCAGAGCCCAGCTCCTGGAGAGGCGGGCCGAGGCTGCCGCTCATCCGCGTTATGCAGGTGATCGCTGGCGCTTGGGCACCGCTCGCTCATCGACACGACCGCAGGATCATCGGCAACCGGGACCGCTGAGATCGCGGGATGACCGTGAAGTCGCCCGCTGACCGCTGAGACTGTGTGTCGGGCGGGGTTGCTTTCCGATCAGCGGGGTACCGGGCGCAGGCGCCGGTGGGTGCCCCGGCAGGCGGCGCCCACACCCACCGCGGCCAGGCGACCTGCGGCCGCGCTGAGGGTGAACATGAACCACAGGATCATGCCGAGGGAGTCCGACGCTGCCAGCGGCGGCGCCGCGAGCAGGGCCGCGGGGCCCAGCACGAGCACCGAGCCCCGCCAGGACCCGAGGGCGACTTCACCTACGACGGTGGCGATCAGCACGGTGCAGGCAGCGGCGGCGACCAGCGCGTCCGGGTGAGCGGGCCGCTGTCGTTCAGGGGCCACCATCCCATCCAGGCCACCCACGCCGCGCTTCCGAGGGCCACGACGAGCCCGGCCCAGGGTCGTCGGGTCCGCGGGAGGGTGAGGAGGAGCAGGTGCAGTCCGGTGACCGTGGCGGCCAGCACACCCGCAGCGGGGGCCAGGTACAGGACGTTTGAGAGCTGGGAGGGGTCCAGCCCTTGGGGGCCGCCGGTGAGCAGGTTGGCCACACCGGCGGCGGCGGTGGTGGTGGCTCCGGCCAGCACTGCTCGAGGCCGCGTCCGCTGCTTCACCGGGTCAGTGCGTCGGCCGGTGAACGAGTCTGGGCGAGAGCACAGGAGGTGCTGCCCGCTCGGGCGAGCGCATACACGTGCGGCAATGGTGCGGTGCGTGTGGTGGCTGCCACAGCCGCAGGCCTTGGTTCAAGGTGCTGCTCGAGGGCGCGGCCCGCGGGATGACCGCGAAGCCGCTGGTGTGCAGGCAGCCGTCTAGGGCGTGCCCTGCGGATCTTGTAGCAGTGTGCGCGGCGCGGTCGGCGTGCGGTGGGCTAAGGCGAAGCCATGGTCATGGCTGGGGAGGTGATGATGCCGGCGTTGGTGGCTCCGGTGAGGAAGACACTCAACTCCTCGGCTTCTTGCTGCAGCCGGCGGATGGCCCACGATGGGACCTCCTCCAGGAGGTGCAGGCGGACGCCTTCTCGTGGGTCGAGGGTCCAGCAGCCCACGATGCGACCGTTCACCCATACGGTGGTGCCGGCGTTGCCGTTGCGGTCGAAGAGGGCCGCTCCATGATCGCTCATGTAGAAGTCGCGGTGCTTCCAGCCCATCACGGTGGGATCCAGGACGGGCAGCAGTGCGACCCAGTCAGCGTCGATATCGGCGTCGCGGTGGTGCTCGTTCGTGTCCTGCGGCGCCGCCACGATGTCCACGTCGTCGGGCAGGAGCCATCCCACCCCGCCCCCCTCGAGGGTGACCGGGACGGCGTCGAGGTCGCGCAGCGCGGCCCGGACGACGGTCTTGGTCGAACCCAGCCACCAGACGATGTCGTCCTCGGTGCCTGGGCCGAAGGTTCGCAGCCAGTGGTGGACGAGCACCCGGTAGCCCGTGGCCGGCTCCAAGGGACTGGGTGCTCCTGCGCCGGCTTGGCCCAGCCAGTCCTGGGTCCGGACCCATCGGGGCCGAGACGTCCGCCAGGTGCCGGTGTTGTGCCCCCGCACGATGTCGGCGGTCGCCCCCAGGTGCGTCAGCACCCGCGACCCGGTCCACGACGAGCCGGCAGCGACGTCCAGCTTGACCTGTAGGCGGGGCACAGCGGCACGGATCTCGGTGGCCGGCAACCCGGTGGGTGCAGCGGCCAGCACATCCAGAACCTCAGCACGGGCGTCAGCGAGCCAGCCAGCCCCGTCGTGGTGCACGCCCGCCTTCTCGATGTCGCGGGCCATCTGCTGGGCTTCGGTGCGCGCTACCCGCGCTGCGGCGCTGGGCCACATCGCCGCGAGCAGGTCGCGGGGGGCGACGAAGAGCGTGCGGCGCATGGCCAGCTGCTTGACCAGCGTCTTGTCCTCGTACAGCGCCCGGTCCAGGTCGGCGACGGTGTGGGAACGCTCGCGCATCCGGGCCCAGCACGAGAGGTAGACGGTGGCGGGGTCGGTCGCGTGCAGCACCGTCAGGGCCTGCGCCACCGCGAGGGGTGTCTCGCGGCGGGCGTGGGTGCCCAGGGCGTGACGGAGCGCTAGGCGACGGCGCCGCTCGGCGTCGGAGACGTACCTGACCGGGACAGCCGAGGAAGCAGGGGGAACACTGCGTGAGGGTGGTGGGGGCGTCACCGGACCACCGTAGGGCGCGTTGCGCCAAATCGGTACTGGTTCGTTCCGGTACTTGCGCGTTCCGGAATGAGGATCTACCTTGAAGGAGTGGCCAACGCCACGGTGACCAGCGCCGCAGTAGCCGACGATCGGAGAGGGGGACCGGTGGACGACACTGACTCCACGGCACCGGCCGTCACCCCACCCGACCGGCCGGTCCGCCCGGGCCGCAAACGGGACCACACCCGAGACGCAGCGCTCCTAGACGCTGCGCTGGACGTGCTCGCTGACGTCGGCTACGACGCGCTGACCATCGACGCGGTCGCGGCCAGGGCGAAGGCCGGCAAGGGAACGGTCTACCGGCGCTGGTCCTCCAAGCACGACCTCGTCCTCGACGCCGTCGAGCGACTGCAACGAACGCAGATCGACGCCAGCACGTTGCCCGACACCGGTTCTCTGCGGGGTGACCTGTTGGCGCTCTTCCAGCCCCTGGATCCGGAGCAGACCGCCCGGCGGCTGGCGATCATGGCAGGGCTCGCGTCCACGGCCGCTCACGACGACGCTCTGGCCGAAGCCGTCGACGCCGCAGCCATCCGGCCCTGGGCCCAGGCGCACCTGCTGTTCATGACCCGCGCCGTCGAACGTGGTGAGATCCCGGCGGACGCGCCGATCCAGACCGTGTCCCAGATCCTGCCGACGATGGCCGCCTACCGCTCGATGATCCAGCGCCGAGCCTTCACCCGCGAGTTCCTCGAAGAGGTCGTCGAGGGCATCGTCCTCCCCGCCCTGCGCAGCACTGCGCGCTGACCTCGCCCCACCACCTCCACCTCCACCCCGCACCACGCCAGCTCTGGCGCTTCGTCGTTCCACGCCTGTCGCTAGACGTGGACGAGCAGCACGTTCCGCGTCGCCGTGACGCGGGTGCACCTTCCCGCCCGACGACCCGACTGATCAGGAGAACCCTCGTGAGCATCACCACCACCACGCACCTGAACTTCCGCGGCCAGGCCCGCGCGGCCCTGGAGTTCTACCAGTCCGTCTTCGGCGGCAGCCTGAACATCGCCACCTACGGCGACTTCGGCATGCCGAAGGAAGTCCCCGGTGCGGACAACGTCGTCTTCGGCGCCGTCACCGCGGACAACGGGTTCCGCGTCATGGCCTACGACGTCCCCGGCCAGGTCCTCGGGCAGGTTTCCGGCCAGGCGGCGGCCAGCGCCGGCTCCGAGCCCTCCACCCGCCGCGAGAACGGCACGACGGTCACCACCGAACCGTTCTTCCTCTCGGTGCGCGGGGAGACGCTGGCCGAGATCGAGGAGTTCTGGGCGGAGCTGGCCGTCGAGGCCACCATCGTCGAACCTCTCGCCGCCTCGGCGTGGTCCCCGGGTTTCGGCATGCTCGCCGACCGCTTCGGTGTCACCTGGATCCTCGACGTCGAGGCTCCCTACCAGTCCTGAGCGATGCAGTCTCGATGCCGCGCCGTGTGATCACGGCGCGGCACACCTGCGGCGGGGGATGGTCGTTACCGGAGTTTGGCCGGCCATCGGCTCCTGTCGACCGGAATCGCGATCCTCGCCGGTGTATGACTCTGATATCAACATCGCGTCTCGCAACGGTTATCACCGGTGGCAGGGGGCGGCATGATCGGCGCCGCACCGATAACCCTCAAGGCCATCACCTGTCTCAAATCCTGGGCTGCCACCACTACGTCGACTGCTACGAGGTCAGTCCTGGGGAAGAAGTGGGGTACCTCCGCTGTCACGGAACAGCAACGCGTTCTTGTCGCGAGGTGTTGATGTGGCGAGCTAGAACGAAACCGATACCGCCCGATGCGGCCTCGACACGACATCGACAGTGTGCGAACCGCTGGTGGTTCCACGGCAGCCCACCACGAAGAGGACGAGAACCATGAAGTTACGACCCCTGGGGCGTACCGGACTGATGGTCAGCCCGTACTGCCTGGGCACGATGATGTTCGGCGACGCCGGGAATAAGAACGAGGACGACTGCGTCCGCATCATCCATCGTGCCCTGGATGCGGGGATCAACTTCGTCGACACCGCCGACGTGTACGGCGGCTTCGGCGCCACCGAACGCATCGTGGGGAAGGCACTGCGTGGACGCCGCGACGAGGTGGTCCTCGCCACGAAGTTCAGCGGCCCCATGGGTCCCGGCGCCAACGAGCGGGGTAGTTCCCGGCACTGGGTCACCACCGCCGTCGAAGGTTCCCTGCGTCGCCTGCAGGTGGACCACATCGACCTCTACCAGCTGCACCACCCCGACCCTCAGACGGACATCGAGGAAACCCTCGCCGCCTTGGACGTCCTGCTCCGCTCGGGCAAGGTCCGAGCCATCGGGCACTCCAACCTGCCCGCCACCGACATCGTCGAGGCGCAGTGGATCGCCGAACGCCGCGGCCTCGCCCGCTTCCGCACTGAGCAGCCGACGTACTCCCTGCTGAACCGCGGCATTGAGCGCGACGTCCTGCCCGTGTGCCAGAAGTACGGCCTGGGCACCTTGACCTGGAGCCCGTTGGCGATGGGGCTGCTCACCGGGAAGTACCGCAACACGAACGCGGCCAACGCGGCCAACGTCTCAGCCGCGAGAGCTTTCTGGGTTCCACGGCACATGAGTGACCCGGACAAGCACGCTGCCGTGGAAGAGCTCGCTGCGGTCGCGGACGCGGCAGGGATCAGCTTGACGCACCTGGCGATGGCTTTCGCTGTGGCTCACCCCGGCGTCACCGCCGCTATCATCGGACCCCGGACCATCGACCAGCTTCAGGACCTCCTGGCTGGCGCGGGAACCATCCTGGACGACGCGACACTCGACCGCATCGACGAGATCGTTCTCCCCGGGCTCGATGTCGGCCCCATGGACGTCTCCTACAGCCCCCCGCACCTGAGCGAGCCCGGGCGACGTCGCCGAAGCCTCACGGAGCGAGTTGCCGCCTAGTGGTCAGCTCGGAAAGTTCCTGATCATGCTGCCGCCTGCCAGGTAAAGCGGACGGGCCGCCGAGTCTGGCTCCGTTCACGGGCCCAGGCTTGCACGGCTCGGTCGCACTCATCCGTGGTGGTGAACCAGCCGTGCTTGAGGACCTGACGAGCGAGGATCCCGAACACTGACTCGATGGGGTTCACCCACGAGGCGTGCTTGGGGGTGAACAGCACCTCGATGCCAGGATGCTCCGCCAGCCAGGCAGTGGTGGCCTTGCTGGTGTGTGCTGATCCGTTGTCCATCACCAAGACGAAGTCGCAGCCATTCGCATCGCGCAGGCGCTCCAGAACCTCGATGAACGCCGCCGAGTTCATCCGAGACCGGGCGCGGATCATCTCCACCGCGCCGGTGGCGCAGTTCTGCACTCCGTACCAGGAGACCGTGCCGCGGCGGACGTACTCGAACTCCCGGCGAATCGTGCCGTCGTCGGCGCGGCTATCAGCCCGCACCGGGGTGCGAACTGGATGTGCGGTCTTCTCATCCAGGCTCAATACCACCCGCCCACTGACCCGGGCAGTGGTGACGGCGCGCTGCACTGCAGCGACTTTGCTGTCGAAGTCAGGATCGGGACGGCGATGGATCCAGCCGCGGACCCGGTGGACCTTCACGCCCAGCGCGCTGAGCTGAGTCGTCACCCAGGAGCAGGTGACGCCCCAGTCCAGGTTCCACAGCGCATCGCGCAGTGCGCGGTGGGTCTACAAGGCGTGCGGGCCTGGCCGGGTGGAGGTGGCCAGGGTGAGCAGATCACGAACGGTCTCATCGCGGTAGAGAAGCGGCCGTCCCGATCGGGGTGAGTCGAGTAGACCGCTGATCCCGTCCGTGGCGACGCGTTGTACCCACTTGCGCACGGTGTTGCGGGTGGTCCCGTGGGCGGCAGCGACCGCGCGCAGCGACCCGCCGCGCGCTGCCAGCACCACTCGGGCGCGGAAAGCGTGCCGCTGCGCCACGCCGGGGTGGGCGGCGACGTAGTGCAGTTGCCGCTCGATAGTCTGCGCCGTGCGCGGCATCGTCGGAAGTGCTGTACCCACGGCCACCGACGGTGCCGCGTCCTTCGGTACCGCTGTCGCAGCGACATGTGTAGATCAGGTGATCAAGAACTTCCCGAGCTGACCACTAGGTCATGCGACGAGGTGCATGCGGCCTTCTCTGTCAGAAGAAGGCAGGGTCTGCCCCGACTTCAGTTGACCCCCTGACCTGCCCCACCTCTCGGTCACCTCAGCCCCTGTGAAGATCACGCTTCTCCTGAGAGGCTTTGATCATGCCCAGACCGTCCCCCGTCGAGTGCCGAGCCCGGCCCTGGTCCGGGCCGGCAAGCCCGTGACGACCGCGGCCGTCGAGCTCGGTATCAGCGCCGGTGCGTTGCACAAGTGGGCCCGCCAGGACCATATCGACCGCGGTGAACGCAATGGACTGAGGAGCCCCGAGATCGCGGAGCTGACCTCAGCGAAGAAGCGCATCCGCCAGCTCGAGGCTGAGGTGGGGATCCTGCGGCAGGCGTCTCACCTGCTCGGGGAGGACCGGCCGCACCCAAAAGGATCCAGCCGGTGATCGACGTCCTCGTCGACGCCGGGCACCCCGTCAAGACCTGCTGTCGCCTGCTGGGTGTCAGCAGCCCTGGCTACTACCGATACGAGCACCGCCCCATCGCGCCACGGACGATGCGCCGGCAATGGCTGGCGGGACTGATCCGCGAAGTGCACACCGCGTCCCGTCAGACCTACGGCTCCCGCCGCGTCCACGCTGAGCTCACGCAGGCGATGGGCGTTCAGGTCAGTGAGCGCCTCGTCGCAGTGCTGATGAGCCGGGCCAGCATCGCTGGGCTTCCCGGGCCGGTGAAGGTGAAACGCCTCACTGGCATCGCCACCGCCGATGACCTGGTGCATCGCAAGTCCCACCGGCTCTCACCGAACGAGCTGCGGGTCAGCGACATTCCCCGGCAAGCGGGAGGTGCCCCCATTGAGCATCCCACCCGGGAGGGCAAGGTGTACTGCTGCGCGGTGATGGACACGTTCTCCCGCCGGATCGTGGGCTGGTCCATGGATACCGCCCAGGACTCCAGCCTCGTCGTCAACGCCCTGGACATGGCCGTCAAGAAGCGCAATCCACCGGCGGGCGGCATCGTGCCTGCCGATCACAGAGTTCAGTTCACGCCGTGAGTGTTCACCAACGAGATCTGGGCCGCGGGGTTGATGCCGTCGTTAGGCGCCATCGGTGATGGCTACGACAACGCGATGATGGAGTCGTTCTGGTCCAGCATGCAGATCGAGCCGCTGAACCGGGGGAAGTGGCGAACGCGCGTTGACCTGGCGAGCGCGATCTCCGACTACATCGAGATCCTCTACAACCGTCAGCGTCGCCACTCCGGGATCAGCTACGTCAGTGCCGTTGAGCATGAACTACGCTATGAAGCATCCGTCCCTGCTTGATCTTCACACCGCAGTGGGTAACCGAGGAGTGGGTCAGGTCAGAGTCAACCGGAGCTAGGGCAGACCCGTCTGCTGGCGCGGGCAGCCCTGGCGCTGGCAAGGTCGTCCTGGTCCACGGTCAGGACCGTTCACTAGGACGGGTGAAAACTCACAGTCTTCGGCGCGACGTGGGTGCTCGCCGTGCTGAGCGACCGTCCTCGATCTGACTGTGACCGCGTCGTCGACGACATACCGCGCACGGCGATGAGCTCGATCCGTCGTACGACGGGCTGTCCTGGGTGTCGTGCAGCTCAGCGGGGTGGCTCTGCTCCTACCGGCTGTGCAGCAGCCCGGTCTGCACCTGGGTATCGGCATCCCCGAACGGCTCACCGTCCTCCCCGTCCAGGTGTTCGCCGCCCTCCTCGGCGCCCACTGGTGGCGAACGGGGAAGCCGCAGAGGTCCGTCAAGGCGGTGCAGACGGCCATCGTTGCGAGGTAGGGGCCGCCGGCTCACAGGTGCGAGCCGGCGGTCACCGGTCAGGACGAGAAGCGCCTCGCCGGTGGTCCATGACCGGGGACGAAGTGGACCGTGTGTCTCGTCGTGGTGGTCAGTGCTCGAGCGTGTCGTGGTCTCACCTCGGCGTATGGGGGGCTTGCGGTGCCACGAGCTGGTGGTGACGGAGGTCTTGGTGGGCGCGGCGGCTGATCACGGTGCCGCAAACGACGGCCGCCAGCGTCAGGGCGCCGGCCGTGGCCCATGTGAGGGCGTCGGGGTTGGTGATCGACTGGCCGCGCAGTGCCTGCCAGAGCACGAGCCCGGTCAGTGATGACCACGCGGCGGCTGTCAGGAGCACGATCCGCAGGCGAGTTCCCTCGCTCAGGCGCGGGGCGGCGGTGGTGCGCAGGGCCAGCGCCAGCAAGGGCAGTGCTTGCAGGGCGTGGATGCCGACGAAGTGGGCCGGGCGGAAGTCTCCGTTCTGGGTGTTCCACCCCAGGAAGAACAGGCCGCCGCTGGCGTCGTCACCATCGACGGAGTGCGACCCGATGACGGTCTGCTCGGGGGCGGCCAGCTGCTGGTCGGTGGGCAGCACCATGAGGAAGCCCACCGACAGGCCTGCCACCGCGATGAGCAGGCCCAGGCGCAACGCCCAGGTCAGTGAGCGGTCGGGGAGCTTGGTGAACAGGGCCAGGAACACCCCGATGAGCAGGGTCGCGCAGTACAGGACGACCACGGCGATCCCCATGACCGCGTACAGGGTGGCGTCCAGCGGGGTGGCCACGTTGAAGTGGCTGGTGGTGCCGCGCACGACCTGCACGGTGGTGGCGATGATCTCCAGCACCGCCGTGGTGGCGGCGGTGGTGCCGGCCCACCACCCGACGCGACGTCGCCAGGACCCGGTGATCAGCGACAGCGTCCAGGCCAGCGTGAGGCCGTAGAGGCCGTAGAGGCCGAAGGAGATGGCGAACTTCAGTGGTTTCGCCCAGATCGGGGCGCCTTCCAGCACGCGGCCGTCCAGGAGCAGGCCGAGCGTGCAGACGACCGCCCAGCCGGCCGTGGCCGCCACGCGCCAGGCCAGTGGGCCGTGCCAGGCGCGGACGGTGGCCACGACCGTGCGCGGCGAAGGACGCGGCCAGAGGTCGGACCCCCCGCGCCGGGCGCGGGAACTGGCTGCGGTGGTGCTCGCGCGGCTCACCGCTCCGCCTGCAGGCCGCCGGTGGGCCCGCCCTCGTCCGTGGTCGGCTGCTCGGTGGCCACGCCGGTCAGCTGCTCCGACGCCTGCCAGAGCGCTCGCGCGAGCTCAGGGTTCTTCGCGCGAGCGGAGCGGCCGATGACCTGCGCGCCGCCGCGCATGTGGGCCAGGTGGCGCGGCCCGGTGAACGTGTCGCCGGGCAGGTCTCCGGTGGTCGCCAGCAGCACCGGGAGCGCCCCGTGCTCAGCGTCTTGCCCGAAGACGGGGAGCAGACGGTCCCAGACCCCACGGCGGGTGCGGTGGGGGTCGTCGTAGATGGCGGTGGTGACCAGGCCGGGGTGGGCGGCCAGGGCCCGTACCGCTGAGCCCTCGGCGCCCAACCGGCGGTCCAGCTCGGCGGTGAAGAGCAGGTTGGCGAGCTTGGAGTCGGCGTAGGCGCGAGCGGCGTTGTAGGGGCGCCGTTGCCACTGCAGGTCATCCAGGTCCAGACGGCTGGCCCGCTCGGCTTGAGAGGCGAGGGTGACCACCCGGGTGGTGATGATCGGCAGCAGGAGCGTGGTCAGGGCGAAGTGGCCCAGGTGGTTGGTGCCGACCTGCACCTCGAAGCCGTCGGCGGTGTGGGTCAGGCGAGAGGAGGAGACCCCAGCGTTGTTGATCAGAGTGTCGACGACCTCACCGGAGTCCTGCATCTGGGTGGCGAAGCGGCCCACGGAGGACAGGTCGGCCAGGTTCAGGGCCTGCACGCGGTGCTGCCCTGCCCCATCGGCGGGGCGGGGCAAGGTCGCGGCGACGGCGCGTCCCTTGTCGGTGTTGCGCACGGCCAACACGATGCGTGCCCCTGCTGCGGCTAGGGCGGTGGCCGTGGCCCGCCCGATCCCGCTGGTGGCTCCGGTGATGACGATGGTCGTGCCGCTGACGTCGGTGGGGCTCGTCCCCGCGTAGCTCATGACCTCAATGTGTATGCCAATCACATTGTTGTCAACACCTACATTGACTTACGATGCCGGGATGCCGACCTCCTACCACCACGGGTCCCTGCGACAAGCCCTGCTCGAGGAGGGCCGACGTCTGCTGGCCGAGCAGGGTGTGGCCGCGGTGACGATGCGCGAGCTGGCCCGGCGCACCGGGGTGAGTTACGCCGCCCCGGCACGGCACTTCTCGAGCCGGGAGGCGCTGCTGGAGGCCATCGCCGATGAGGGCTTCAAAGAGCTCGTCGAGGTCTTGCAAGCGGCCGAGCGAGCGGGGGATCTGCCCGCTCGTCTGAGCGCCTACGCGCATGCGCACGTCCGCTTCGCCGTGACCAACGGTGCGCTCATGGAGTTGATGTTCACCCGCGGGCCCGGTTCCGAGCGGGCTGACCACCCGCCGTCCCCGGCCGCCGTGCAGTTCTTCGCCCTCGGCGCGCGCATGCTCGGTGAGCAGGCGCCGCACGGTCACCTGGGCCCCCTGCCGTATGTGCTGACCGGTGCCCTGGAGGGCATCAGCTCCCTGGCCATCAACGGCCGGCTGCCTCCCGAGCAGGTCGAGGAGGTCACTGATGCGGCGGTGAGGATGATGCTGCCCGCCGTCCGTGAGCAGATGGAGCGGACGCCGGATCACAGCACGTGAGTCCGGCCCCAAGGGTGGAGGATGGCCCAGCGCGTTCTTGGTGTCACACCGCAGGCGTGCATGGTGGTGGAGGACGCTGTCGCCGGTTTGCAGGCGGCGGCTGCACGCCGGCGGGCGCAGGCGCTCGAAGGCGAGACGGGTCCCTTGCCAGCGCCTCACGCGCACGCGCTGAGGCTCCGGTGGAGGTGACTGCAGGAGCGGACTTTTAGCGGGCGCCGTCCGCGTCTGCCTACATCCGCTTCTCGGCATGACCGTGACGTCGGGCACGACTCATCGAGAGCCAGGCTGGCCCATCCGCCCACCTCGACCGGCGGGCCCAACGGCATCCAGCGCCCCACCAGGGGGTAGTCGCCAGCGCGTGGCCTCCATGTGCCTGCGGTGCGCTGCGAGGTGCCTCGTGCGGCGCCGCCGCCGCCCAGCCCTTCACCGACCTGCACGACCTGAGCCAGCGGGTCCGCCCGTAAGCGCCCACGCTGCGGCGGCTGGCCGCGGTCGGCGCCCTGGACGCCCTGGTGGGCGTGGGCACCCACCGCTCCGGCACGGGGCGGGTACTGCTGCGCTGCGGCTGCGGCTGGTGCGCGGCCGGCTGCGCCGCACCGGCCCGCGCGGGGTCGGCGTCCGCGCGCTGCAGTTGTGGGACCTGTAGCTCCTGCTCACCACCAGCCAGCCCCTCGAGCAGCGGCTGCCGTGAAGCGGTCCTGGTTGCTGAACGCATCGGCGGGCCGGGTCCTCGACGCGCTCGCGCGGTGTCCCCGAGGTGCCCGCGGCGTGCCCGCGAGGCGTGGAACACGCACGACCGCGTGGAGGAGGGATCCGCGGTTCGTGGTGTTCACCCACCGCAGGCCCTGCTTCGACGTCACGATGAGGACATGAGCGATGCCCGTGGCCAGCACTCGTGGACGGACGATCGGACCGGCGAGGTCGATGAGGTCGATGAGGTGGAAGAGCGCATCGCTCCGCTGCGTTCGGCGTCCTTCGTCGGCCTGGGGCTGGGTGTGCTGCTCCTGACCGTCGGGACGGCGTTGCTGCAGGACGCGGACACCTCTGCCAGCGGTCTTCCACGGGGGTCTGTGCTCTGCTTCGCTCTGGCCTTCGGGGCGCTGGGGTGGGGAGGCTTGGCGGCCCTGGCGTTCTGGGTCTGCCGGGCGTTCTTGGGCCGGTAGCCGGGTTGCGGCTCGACCACACCCCTCGCGCGCACACCGGTGCTCGCCCTGCTCGAAGGCAGGTTTTCCAGCGGTACTCGGGGCTGGAGCAGCGTTGCGATCACGCTTGTGTGCTTCGGGGGTGGATGCACGCGGCCCGCGCCCGCGACGCACCACGACCCGAGATCGCGCAACGCGGCATGTCCGGACGCACCCCCGGTGCGGCTACCTGCTGTGCCATGGTGAATCGTGCGATGGACCCGAAGCGGTGACCACGAGCGAGCATCTGTCGGCACCGGCAAGTCGTTCTCGTTCGACGGTGTGTCGCCGTGGACGGCCGGGCCGCAGCTGGAGCTTCAGGTGCAGGGCTGGACCATCGACCTGCACTCCTCGGCGTGCTTCCTGGGGTGCACCTACCTGGCCGAGGAGCAGGTGCGGCTGCAGTGGTGGCACCACGATCCGGCGCTGGGGCCGGCGCAGCCGCAGCTGGTGACGATGCTCTTCGGGAACGTGCGGGGACTGAAGGCCGTGCAGGACGAGGAGCTGGATGCGCGCACTCGTCGGGACACCTTCGGCTGGTCGTTCACCCCGGCCGGCGACGGCACGGCGCTGCTGGACTTCTCGGTCGGGGAGCTGGAGGTGACCTTCCACGCCGGCGAGGTGGCCGTGACGCTGGAGCCCACCGACCTGCCTCACCCCTGAGGAGCGCCCGGGCCGCAGGATGCACGTGACGTCGGTCGCGGCGCGATCCTCGTCGGCGCCCATCGCGGCTCCCACCCACTGCCCACCTCCGGTGGGCGGTGCGGTGCATCGGACCCCTGCCTGGACGCTGCTGTCGGAGCCGTCGGTCAGACTCCCCAGCATGGTCTTCGACGTGCTCGCGCAGGGTGCTCGCCGGTGATCGACCTGCGTGGGGTCGCCGCGCCGCCGTGGGAGGAGGACCTGCTGGTCACGGCGGAGTCCGAGCGGGTCGTGCACGTGTGGTCGCGGCAGCGCGCGGCGCGCTGCGCCACGTTCGAGACGGTCTACGACTTCGGCGGCCGCCGGGTGGCGCTGGTCCCTGGTGAGCGGCCGGTGGTGGTCGCCGGTGCGTACACCCGTCACGGGGTGTGCGGTTACGACCTGAGCGGTGAGCGGCTGTGGCAGGAGCGCAGCCGCACCGACGTGCAGGTCGTGACCGCCCTGGCGGGAGGTCGTGTCGCCGTCAGCTGCGACCGGGGCCCCACCCGGGTGCTGGAAGCCGCCACCGGGGAGGAGGTGCGTTCCCTGCGGGGTGTGCTGCAGGTGATCGCACTGACTCCGGACCTCTCGCTGGGGGTGGGTGCCGGCTGGTGCCGCCCGCTGGGTGGTTCGCTGGATCCGCTGGGGCCTCGGATCGCGACGGGTCTGAACCCGGTCTGGCTCGCGGCCGGCGACGGGGAGCACCTGGCGGTCAGCGGGATCGGCGGACCACTGCGCCTGCTGGATCTCGACGGGCGCGAGCGCGCGAGGGTGGCCGGCCACTTCCGGCACGTCGTCCACGACCCGGTGACCGCGACGTGGGTCCTGGTGCGGGTCTCCGAGGACGGTCAGACCTCGCTGCTGCGGCTCACCCGGGACGCGGAGGTCCTGGAGCAACGACCCTGGGGTCTCTTCCGCGACGTGGCGACGATGGGCAGCGGCAGGGTGCTGGTCCTGCTCACGGACGAGGGGCCGCAGGTCTTGAACTGCTCGGACTGGAGCACTGGTGCGCTGGAGGCGGCGTGAGCTGAGGTGCCGTGTGCTGCATCGGCACCGGAGGGTTCGGCAGCGGTGCTTGGTTCGCTCTTCGGCAAGACCACCACGTCGCCGGCGGCTGACGACCACGCACAACGCGTCATGCGCGTGGGTCCTCCTTCGACCGGTCCGTGTCTCGAAGGTGCTCGCGCGGTGTGCCGCGGCCGTGGATGATCAGGTGGGTGCGCGCTCTGCGACCGGGACGGCTCTTCAGTACGGCTGCGGGGATCTGGGTGCTGGACGACACCCAGCCGGCGGCCGCCGTCCTCGACCCCGCCGAGGGAGCTGTGCGGCAGCTGGTGTCCTGGAGCGAGCTGCCGCCGCCGCCGTCGGGGGAGTCGATGAGCGCGCGTGTCGACGACCAGGCCCTGTGGGTCCAGGGCACCGCCGCAGGGCCTCTGCTGCGGGTGCCGGTCGACGGAGGTCGCACCGCGGTGTGGACCCACGGGCTGGCTCTGGCCGCAGCCGGGCGCTCCAGCGCCTGGTGCACCTCTGCACCTCCTCCGCAGGAGGTCGTGCACGGCGCCGGGGCCGTACCGGTGGGATGGGGCGGGGCCGGGAGCGTGCTGCGAGCGGATGCTGACGGGCGGGCCCAGCGGGTGCACACCGACCGCCCGGTCCGGGGGCTGCGCACGGGCGCCGACGCGCTGTGGGTGCAGCTCGACGTCGAACTCTGGTCGTTGCGCGAGCTGGGCGCCGACACCTTCGAGGCTGTCTGGTCCAGCCGGTGGGTGGCACTGCCCTGGGTCGGTGACCTGCCCGAGCAGGTGAGCGCGGCGGACGGGCAGGAGGAGGCACCAGCCGGTTCCGTGCTGGACTTCGCGGGCGACGGGGCCTGGCACGGCTACGCCTACGACCCGGACAGCAGTGCCGAGCGCGGCGCTGCGGTGCGCGCCGGTGGGTGGACGTGGCGCGCGGGCTGGAGCAGGATCGAGCGCGAGGGCCCGAACGCACGACGCACGGCGGTCGCGGCGGCGTTCGAGGTTTCCGGCCGGGCTCGCCCGGGCGATCCGCCGAGGTGCCTCGTCGACCTGGGCGAAGGCACCGTCCTGGCGGCGGCACCGGCCGGGGAGCGCCTCGCCATCGTGCTCGCCAGCGACCGGCAACCGTCTCGCGTGCTGGTGGTGGACGCCGTGACGCGCAGCGCGCAGACGTGGCTTTCCGGCGGCGAGCTCGACATCAGCTCCGGGTCCTGGCCCTTGCACCCGCGCCCGCTCGAGGCTGACTCCTACACCCAGCAGGTCCTGGAGGACTGGAGCCGGCTGGAGCGGTACTGGCGGGGGCCGGGGACCGTCGAACCGCTGGCCGACGGGATGAGCGCCACCAGGGCGAGGCTGGTGGGGCAGTGGCCCGCGACGCGGCTGGAGTGCACGTTCGACTTCGAGCCCTGCCCGGGGGTGCGGCTGCGTCGCAGCGTGGCCCTCTTCGACGAGCTCGGTGCCATCGCCAGACCGGAGCACGCGCAGATCCACCTCATGGAAGACCTCGACACCCGCAAGCTGCTGCCCCTCGAGGAGGCCGTCGACGGAGTCCTCGATATCTGACGCCGGTTGACGTCCCAAGGGCCGGGCCTGGCGATGGTGGACAGGTGAGCCCAGCAGCCGCCGGGGGTCTCGGGGCTGTCCAGGACGCCCCGGGCCCGGTGGGTGTTCCAGCTGCGCACCACCGCCAGGACCGTCACGGACTCAGTGTGCTCGCCCGGCGGCCCGGCGGCCCGGCGTCTGCGGACGGCGCAGGATGCGCACGGACGGCGTCGTGCGCGGACGTGCTCGCTGGTCACGGTCTGGTTCTGATCATGGGCAGGAGGTCTTGACCGCGGCCGGCTGCTGCAGGGCCCACCGGCTGACCAGAGCCGGTGCCGCTTCGAAGCTCGCCCGGCGGTGCTCGTCCTGCCAGATGCCGATCCACCTGCCCTCCTCGGCGACCTGCACGCGCAGCGCGCCGTGCCCTGCCCGCGGCTCCTCGCCGCTGATGCAGGAGGTGCTCCTGCGCAGCGGGTCGTCCTGCTCGCCGCGCGCCTGCGCCCACGCCTGCTCGCTCAACGCCACGTGCTCGTCCCGGCTGCGCAGGTAGATCAACCTGACGGGCGCGGAGCACGAGGACACCCAGGCCCGCACGAGGTCCTCCTCGCCCTCGGCGAAGGCGTCGCGGTCCTCGTCCTGCCACCACGCGTGCCACTGCCCGGGCTCGCCGCGCCGGATCCGGAGCACGCCGCAACCGTGGCGGGGCACCTCCTCCTTCTCCTGCTCCTGCTGCTGCCCACGCCTCAAGCGCTGCACGGTCTGCGGCGGCAGCGCCCGCTCGTCCTCGGGCGGGTAGTCGCGGTACGGAGGCCCACTCACTGCTCGATCATGGCTGCTGGCGCAGGTCCGCGACAGTGCCGTGACGCATCTCCGAGCCGGCGTGTGCGCGCCTCCACCGCTCGGTGGGGTCATCGCAGGAGCGACCGTTTCCAAGACGATGATCACGTCTGCGAGGCAGTAGGGGAGTGGCCTCACGCCGGTGTCGGCATCGAGGTCCGCGGGCTTGTCGCGTGAGGTGGTCACCCGTTGCCCGTGCCAGCATCCGCCCGTGGCGAGGGGTCCCGCGCGTGAGCCTGACGATGTACGTGAGCTGCTCATCGGCTGCGTCGCGCTGGTGGTGGCCGACGTCTTCTTCTCGATCGTCTGGGGGGATGACCACACCGTCGGCATCCGTGGTACTCCGCGCAGCAACCTGGGCCCGCTGCTCATCGGCGCCAGCGTCTTCACGCTGGTGCTGACGGGGCTGAAGGCGTGGTGGCAGCGCAGGCGCTGAGACCTCCGGTGGCGGTGTCCGGGCTGCTCGTGCCCGTCTCGGCTGGCGTGCGGCTGCCGCCTGGGGCGAGGCAACCGCGGCACCCGGCTCGTCGAAGCACCAGGCTTGTCAGGGCGGAGCCTGTAAGAGTGCGGGCTCTGCGCTCATGAACGGGTGTGAGAGTCGAGCTGACGGACGGGGCGGGCACCTGATGGAGGACGCGCAGGCCTTCGCGGCGCTCTTCGCGCGCCAGCACCACCTCATCCACGCCTTCGCCGCCCGGCGCGTGGGCGCCGGGGACGCCGAGGAGGTCACCTCCGAGGTCTTCCTGCGCGCCTGGCAGCACTGGCCGCGCTCGGGGCAGCGGGCGCCGGGCTGGCTGTACCGCACGGCCGCCAACGTCATCGCTGAGCAGTTGCGCACCCGCAAGCGCCAGGACCACCTGGTGCAGCACCTGCAGCACCTCGCCGCTCGCGCCGGCCGGTGCGGGCAGGAGCAGGGGTGGGAGCAGGGCCACGAGCGGGGGCAGGACGCCGAGGCGCGCCTGGAGCAGGCCGACGCCGCGGCCGCGCTGCTGCAGCTGAGCGCGGCAGACCGCGAGATCCTGCTGGCGCTGTCGTGGGACGGGCTGAGCACCAGCGAGCTGGCCGTGCTGCTGGGCTGCAGCGTGGCGGCCGCCCACGTGCGCGTGCACCGCGCCCGCCGGCGCTTGGCCGCGCTCACCGGCAGCGCCGGTAGCGCTGCCGGCACCAGCACCAGCACCGTTGCCGGTAAGGGGCCGGCTGTCGTGCAACCCGCTGCACCACCCGCCGCACCACCCGCTGACCCAACGCCGCACCGCGCTGCGCGGGCAGCGGTGACCTGCGACGCCCAGGAGGAGCTGCGATGAGCCGGCGTACCCACGCCTCCCAGCACGAGGTCCTCGGGCAGCTCGATCCGCTGCACGGCGGACAGCACCTTGTTGCCGGCGCGGAGGAACCTTCGGCCGAGCAGGTGCACCAGGCGCACCAGCAGCTGCTGGCCTTGGCCACCGCCCACCCGCACCCCGCCTCTGTGCGCGAGGGCTCAGCACACCAGGGCTCAGCGCAGCAGGGTAGGCACAGGTGGCGCGTGCGCTCTGCGGGGCGCTGGATCGCCGTCGGTGCGACCGCTGTGGCCTTGGGCATCGCCGCGGTGGTGCTGCCCGGTCTTCCCGGCAGCACTCCGCCGGCGGCCTTCGCCTCCTGGACGGCGGTGCCCGCGGCGCTGGCGGTGAGCGACGTGCAGGCCGCCGGGCAGGCGTGCCGGCGCAACCACTTCGGCCAGCCCGCGGAGATGGCGCCGATGCTGCCCAGCGACGCGCAGATCCAGCGGATGGACACCGTGCTGGCCGAGCAGCGCGGGGCCTACACGTACACCCTGCTCGCCGGGGGCGGCTGGCTGGCGGAGTGCCTGAGCGGGGACGGCCTGGGCGGGGGAGTGCTGGCCTCGGCCGGGGAGGTGGACCTGCGCACCGGGTGGAGCCTGGTGCCCGCACCGGACGGGGTGGTCGTCCTGACCGGCGGCACCCAGCGCACCGGAGGTGGCGCGAGCGCGACCTACCGCTGGCTCAGCGGGCGCGTGGGTGAGCAGGTCAGCGCCGTGGAGGTCACCCCCACCGGGGAGGGGGTGGTCACCGCCACGGTGAGCAACGGCTACTTCGCCGCGTGGTGGCCCGCGGGCCGCTCCGAGAGCGCCGAGCTCACGCTGCGCCTGGCCGACGGCGAGGTCGTGACCGGTCTGCCCGCCGATCCGATCGTCTCGCGCTACGAGGGCGGGCCCGGCTGAGGGCCCAGAACACCCGAGCGACACCGGTTCTCGGTAGCGCCCGAGAGGGCGCTACTCGCTCACCGGCGGCAGGTGCGCATCCACCAGCCTGGCCAGACCTTCGTGGAGGCGAGCACCTGCGAGGTGGCGGGGGTACGCAGGCCGACGGGCTCACCTGCCACGGCGACGTGCCTTGCGGTGCCGTGCTCGAGGCGTGGCTCAGCGGGTGCAGGACACCTCGGCCGCGCGGGTGCACCCGCTGGGTGCACTGGTCGCCTCCGGTGTCGGGGTGGGCGCCGCGGCCGCGGCGGTGCTGGCGGTGGTGGCCGCGCCTTCGGCGCGGTGGTGGCGGGTTCCTGCGCGAGCTCGGTGGAGCGGAACTGCACCTCGCCGTCCTCGGCGATGCCGCGGGTCTCCAGCAGCGCTCCCGTCTGCGGGTCGAGGACGTGGACGACGCGGAACCAGCCCTGCTTCGGCGTGCAGCGCCGGGGAGGCCGGGCTCTCGCGCAGCAGACCGGCCACGCTCTCCCGCAGCCGGTTCGCCTCGCCGGCTTCGTGGCCGGCGACCTCGCGCCGGATCAGGGCGGCCAGCTCGTCGGAGTCCGTGGGCAGGGCTTCGAGGTCCTGCCAGGAGCGGGTCGTGCCGCCGGTGGCGAACACCGCCGGTCCCTCGAGGTTCTCGGTGCGCACCTCGGCGCGACCAGCGGTGCCACCGTCCAGGGTCCCCGCCGTGCTGGCCGCGCGCGCAGGACGCCGTCCCGGGTGCGCCCCTGCCACGTCTCGCGCTCGAACGGCTCGGTCTCGGGGTGGTCGACCTCGGAGCGCACCTACCAGTACTCCGCCCCGGCAGCGCGCTCTGGTTGCTGGCCGGCGGCCTCGGCGGTGACGGGCAGGACCTTATCCGCCGAGGTCGAGGGCGCGCCGGCCAGCGGACCGAGGAGCCGGTGACTGCTGAAGGGCGCGGTCCTCGAGCTCCACGGGACTGCGCCGACCGGAGGCGGGGTGTCGACGCCGCCGGTCGTGGAAGCCTTCGATGTTTCCGCCCTGCGCTGCAGTTGCCCGCATCGAACATCGCGCTGGCGAGCTCGGTGCGGGTGTCCCGGTGCCGACGGTCGAGCAGTTCGGTCTGCATCCGCCCCTGGAAGGATTCGAGCACCGCGTCGTCGTGCGGGTCCCCGACGCTGCCCGGAGACGGCTGCGGGCGCCTCCCGCGCAGCGGGGGAGCACCGGCAGGTGCTGCTGAGGCCTGGTGGACCGTGCCGATCGGATCGCCTGACCGCTGGACGTGGCGGGTGGGGCGAGGCGCCACGTCCAGCGGTGCGGGGCGCTCAGGCGGACGGTGCCTCGCTGGTGGCCACGAGGACGGCGCGTCCCAGCGTGTGCGGGATGGCCAGGACGTGGACCAGGGCGGTGCTGGCGTCGGCGGGGAGGTCGAGGTGGTCGACGTCCAGGGCGGTGGCGGCGATGAAGAGGCGGTGGACGCCGGTGCCCGCCGGGGGGTTGACGCCCGAGTACCCCGCGCGGCCGAGGTCGTTGGGCAGCGCCCTCGCGCCGGGCACGGCGCCGCCGGGGGAACCTGCGCCGGCGGCCAGCCCCCCGGCGGTGGCGGGCACGTCGGTGAGGACCCAGTGCCACAGCCCGCCGGGGACGGGCGCATCGGCGTCGTAGGCGGTGACCAGCACGCTGCGGGTGCCCTCGGGCAGGTCGGTCCAGGCCAGGGCCGGGGACCGGTCCCCCTCCTCGGCGTAGGCCGAGCGGGGCAGCTCCCCGCGCTCGTCGACGTCGGGGCTGCTCAGCGAGAACACGGGGGCGGGGAAGGCGAGGGCGTAGGGGTCGTGCGACATGGCGGGGCCTCCTGATTTGTACAGGCTTGCTGGATGAATCCAACGTACAGCACTGCTGTACTATCGACCGGTGACCAGCCGCGCACGCCCGTCGACGGACGCCGCACAGCCCGGTGCGGGCAGCGGGACGGACCTGCCGCCGGAGCTCGTGCACGCCGAAGCGCTGCGCACCGCGGTGGGTGCCTTCGTCCGCCGGGTCCGCAGCCGGGACACCATGCCCGTCGGGCAGGCGGCGGTCCTCGGTCACCTGGCCCGCGCCGGGGACCTGTCCATCACCGCCCTGGCCGAGCTCGAAGGGGTGCGCCACCAGTCCATGGCCCGCACCGTGTCCCTGCTGGCCGAGCAGGGCCTCGTCGCGACGTCGGTCGACGAGCGCGACCGGCGTCGCGTCAGCGTCAACCTCCTGGAGCGGGGCGCCCACCGGCTCGGCGAGGAGCGCCGGCAGCGCGCGAGCGCGATCGCCGCCGCCACCGCGGCCGCCCTCACCGCGGAGGAACGTGCCATCGCCGAGCGCATCCCCGAGATCCTGGGCAAGATCGGCGGATCGGTGGCCTGACCCGCGGTCGTCCGCGGCGTCGTCGACACGCCTCCAGCGCGTGCGGGGGTGACCGGGAGCCGGGGAGCCGTCGAGGGCGCTCACCGAGCTCTCGAGCGACGGCGCCGAAGCCCGCCCGCGTCAGGGCCCGAGAGCCCAGCTGACGGGGTGGGTGCTGGTCGCGGGCAGGTGGGTGGGCCAGGCGCTCGCCCGACCCACCCCCCACGCTCAGGCGGCGGCGACGTCGGTGGATCGGGCGACCTCCTCGCCGGCCTCCACTTCCGCGCGGCGCGTCCGGAGGGCCGAGACGGCGATGGCGTGAGCGTCCGAGCCCAGCAGGTGCCGCAGCCGTCCGCCGTTGCCGCCCACCGCGAGGTCGATCAGGGCGGCGGCGGCCCTGGCCGGGTCACCGAGCTGGGTGCCGGGCATCTGCAGGTGCGCCTGCGTCATCTCGCGCAGCGCCGGGTACGCATCGGTGGTCCTCTCGGGCAGCACCAGGGAGTGCGGGGTCAGGAAGTCGGTGCGGAAGTAGCCCGGCTCGACGAGGCTGACCTGGATGCCCAGGTCGGCGACCTCCGCGGCGAGGGACTCGGTCAGGCCCTCCAGGGCGAACTTGCCCGCGCAGTACAGCCCCCAGCCGGGGAAGGACGTCAGCCCGAGGACGGAGGAGATGTTGACGACGTGACCGGCTCGCTGGGCGCGCAGGATCGGCAGGGCGGCCCGCAGGACGTTCCAGACCCCGACGACCTGCACGTCCAGCATCGCCCGCACCTGCGCGTCGGAGGTCTCCTCGACGGCGCCGAGGAAGCCGTAACCGGCGTTGTTGACCACGACGTCCACGGTGCCGAACCGCTCGCGGGTGCGCTCGATCGCCCTCGCGACGGCGGCTTCGTCGGTGAGGTCGAGCTCCAGCGGCAGCAGCCCGGAGGTGTCGACGTCGCCGCCGAGGGCGGCGGTCAGCCGCCGGGTGGAACGGGTGGTGGCGGCGACGTGCTCGCCGCGGGCCAGCAGCTGGGTGACGAGCTCACGGCCCAGGCCGCGGGAGGTTCCGGTGACGAACCAGGTGGACACGGGGTCTCCTTCGAGACGGGGGTTCGGGGACGCCCACCAGCCTGGGGTGCGTCCCGGTGCCCGGGAGGGCCGGTAGCCGGCCCACCCCTGCCTGGGTACGGCGTGCCCCCTCTGGCCCCGTGCGCTCCCGGCGCGCGCGGGCACACTGGTGCGGTGACCTCCCGCGCCGAGCGCCGCAACGACCTGGGTGACTTCCTGCGCAGCCGTCGTGCGGCGGCCGCGCCGGACGCCGCGGGCTTGCCGGTGGCGGCGGGGCGACGGGTCCAGGGGCTGCGCCGCGAGGAGGTCGCTCAGCTCGCCGGGCTGAGCGTCGACTACTACGCGCGGCTGGAGCAGGGCAGGCACGCCAGCCCGTCGCGCGCCGTGGTCGAGGCGCTGGCTCGTGCCCTGGGCCTGGACGCGGCGGCTCGCGCGCACCTGCACGACCTGGCGGGGCCGTCGGCGCCGAGGACGGAGCGTCCGGCGGTGCAGCGGGTCCGGCCGGCGGTGCACCAGTTGCTGGACTCCCTCGGCGACCACCCGGCGTTCGTGCTGGGGCGGCGCACCGACGTGCTGGCCTCCAACGCGCTGGCCCGCGCGCTGCTGAGCGACTGGGACGCGTTGCCGACCCGGCAGCGCAACTACGTCCGCTGGTTGCTGCTGGACCCGGCCGCCCGGACGCTGTTCCCCGACTGGGAGGTGCTGGCGGCCGAGGCGGTCGGCACGCTGCGCCTGGACGCCGGCCGCCACCCCGGCGACCCGCGCTTGAACTCCCTCGTCGGGGAGTTGACGATCGGCTGCCCGGAGTTCGGCCGGTGGTGGTCCGACCGCCGCGTGCACGAACGCACCCACGGCACCAAGCGCGTGCACCACCCCGTGGTGGGGGAGGTGACGATCCGCTTCGAGGCCCTGGCGCTGAGCGGGGAGGAGGACCAGACGCTGTTCGTCTACTCGACCGAGCCGGGCAGCGCGTCCGCGGACAACCTGCGGCTGCTGTCGTCCTGGACCGCGGGCACCGGCCCGGCCGCGCGCAGCCGGTCGAACCCACCCGGCGGCGGGTGACTGCGACCGAGGGGTCGCGCGCCCGCTGATCGCAGCGATCACGCGCTACCGCAGCACGCGCGAGCGGTGCACCCTGGACCGCCTGGGGAGAGGCGCACCGTCGAGGCGAGCCCCGTCGTCGCCGTGCTGACCGGACCGGTGGTGCACGTCGTCCTCACCGTGGTGAAGCGCGGGCGGTTCTACACTCCCGCGAACACACCGAAACCGGCCTCTCAGCACAAGGCGGCACTCCTGTGAGCACCCTGTCGACCATCTCGCACGAGAACGACCCCGACCTGCCGGCCAGCGCGCTGGTCTACACCTTCGGCGGCAGGGACGCCGTGCGGTCCCTGACACCGCCCGTCGCCCTGTCGACCTCGACGCTGGACGCCTTCGCCAACGCGCTGACCCGGCCCGACCAGCTGCCCTCGCAGGTGCTGGACCCGCGCTACCTGAACCCGCAGACCGGTCCCTTCTTCATCGAGGGGGCCCAGGTGGGCGACACGCTGGCGGTGCACTTCCTCGACATCGTCCCGCGCACCAAGCACGGCGTCAGCGCCACCATCCCCTACTTCGGGGCGCTGACCTCCACCCCGGACACCGCGACCCTGCAAGCACCCCTGGAGGAGAGGGTCTGGTTCTACGAGCTGGACGTCGACGCGGGCCTGGTGCACTACCGGGCGCGCGACTCCTCCTTCGGCGTGGCGCTGCCCATGGACCCCATGCACGGCACCGTGGGTGTCGCGCCCCCCCTGCAGGAGGTGCGTTCCTCCCTGACGCCCGGGCGGTGGGGCGGCAACATGGACACCCCCGAGATGCGCGCCGGCACCACCTGCTACCTGGGCGTCAACGTCGAAGGAGCCATGTTCAGCTTCGGCGA
>NZ_JBJLSG010000019.1:0-54344 GCF_050871925.1 Kineococcus gurbantunggutensis | reverse complement strand
CCCCCGCGCCCCCCCCCCCCCCCCCCCCCCCCCCCCCCCCGGGGGGGGCCGCCGCCCCCGGCGCCCGCCCGGCGGCCCGGGGGCTGAGCGCCCGCCGTCAGGGCGCGCGCGGCGGTCACGCGGGCGGCGGTGCCGGTGCCGGTGCCGCGGGGACGTCCTCGTGGCCGGGGCGGTGGTGGCGGCGGTCGCGGAACACCCACGAGCGCAGCAGCAGGAAGCGCAGCGCGGTCGCGGCCAGGTTCGCCGCCGTGAGCACCGCCAGCTCGGTGCCGCGCGAGGCGCCCGGGGCCCCGGAGCGCAGCAGCACCAGGCTGCCGGAGGTCAGCGCCCAGCCCAGCAGGAACACGGACAGCCCCTGCACCTGGTGCCGGCCGGCCCCCTCGGGCCCGCGCACCCCGAACGTCAGGCGCCGGTTCAGCGCGGTGTTGGCGACCGCGGTGAGCAGCAGCGCCAGGGAGTTCGCGGCCTGCGCGCCGGTGGAGCGCTGCAGCAGCAGGTACAGCAGCGCGTACGCGCCGGTGCTGGCCAGCCCCACGGCCAGGAACCGGGTCAGCTGCCCGGCCAGGCTGGCGGGCACGCCCGCCACCGCGGCCGGCCGGGTGCCGCGCCCCAGGCTCTCGCGCACCTCGCGCAGCGGCAGGCGCCCCAGGGCGATCGCGGTGCCCAGCCGGCCGATGCCGCGCAGGTCCGCCAGGGCGGTGGCGAGGATGTCCACGCGGCTGTCGGGGTCGTCCACCCAGTCCACCGGGACCTCCTGGATGCGCAGACCCGCACGCTCGGCCAGCACCAGCAGCTCGGTGTCGAAGAACCAGCCGGTGTCCTCCACCAGCGGCAGCACCGTGCGCGCCACGTCCGCGCGCACCGCCTTGAAACCGCACTGCGCGTCGCTGAAGCGCACCCGCAGGGTGCCGTGCAGGAGCAGGTTGTAGCAGCGGGAGATCACCTCGCGCTCGGCGCCGCGCACCACGGTGGCGCCGTGCGCCAGCCGCGAGCCGATCGCCACGTCGCAGTGGCCGGAGACCAGGCCGGCCACCAGCGGCAGCAGTGCGGCCAGGTCGGTGGACAGGTCCACGTCCGTGTAGGCCAGCACGGCGGCGTCCGAGGTGGACCACACGTGCTTCAGCGCGCGGCCGCGGCCCCTCTGCTCCAGGCGCACGCTGCGCACCTGCACCGCGGCCCCGCCCAGCTCCGCGGCCAGCTCGGCCGCCACCCGCGGGGTCGCGTCGGTGCTGGCGTTGTCGGCGATCGTGATCCGGCACGCGAAGGGGAAGGAGCTCAGGTGCGCGTGCAGGCGGCGCACGCACGGCTCGAGGTCGACCTCCTCGTCGAGGACCGGGACCACGACGTCCAGGACGGGAGCGGCCCGGTCCGCGGCGGGGCCGAGCGCGTGGCCGGGTGCGGAGCCGGGTGCGGGACCGGGCGCTGAGCGCGGCCGCGGCGGCACGGGCGCGGGACCGGTGGGTGTGGCTGTCATGCCCCCGAGGGTCGGCCGCGCCCCTCCCGCGGGCGTGGGGCCGGGCTGTGGCGGCGCTGTGGATCCGCGCCCGGCCCCCGCCGGCCCCTCAGGCGGGGGAGGGCCCGCCCGCCGCGGCGGCCGGCAGGCTCACGCGGAACGCGGTGCGCCCCGGCCGGCTCCGCACCTCCACGTCGCCGTGGTGCGAGGCCACCACCGCCTGCACGATCGCCAGGCCCAGGCCGGTGCTGCCGGCGCCGCGCGCGCGGGAGGAGTCCCCGCGCGCGAAGCGCTCGAAGACGTGCGGCAGCAGGTCCGCGGCGATGCCGGGGCCGTCGTCGACGACGTCCAGGTGCACCCGCCCGCCGTCCCGGTCCTGGCCGCCCCCCTGCTCCAGGCGCACGGTGACCGTGGTGCCCGGCGGGGTGTGGCTGCGGGCGTTGGCCAGCAGGTTCACCAGCACCTGGTGCAGCCGGGCGGCGTCACCGGTGACCTCCACGGCCTCCTCGGGCAGCTCCAGGCGCCAGATGTGCTCGGGCCCGGCCACCCGCGCGTCGCTCACGGCGTCCAGCACCGTCATCGTCAGGTCCACGCGCTCGCGCTCCAGCGGCCGGCCGGAGTCCAGGCGCGCCAGCAGCAGCAGGTCCTCCACCAGCCCCGTCATGCGCACCGCCTCCGACTCCACCCGGCGCAGCGCGTGGGCGACGTCGGCGGGCACCGGCTCGCGGCTGCGCCGGGCCAGCTCGGAGTAGCCGCGGATCGCGGCCAGCGGGGTGCGCAGCTCGTGGCTGGCGTCGGCGACGAACTGCCGCACGCGCTGCTCGGAGGCGTGCCGGGCGCTCAGCGCCGAGCCGACGTGGTCCAGCAGGCGGTTCAGCGCCGAGCCGACCCGGCCCACCTCGGTGCGCTCGTCGGTGTCGCGCGCGGGCACGCGGTGCTCCAGGTCCACCTCGCCGCGGTCCAGCTCCAGCTCGGACACCCGCGTGGCGGTGGCCGCCACCCGCCGCAGCGGCTCCAGGTCCCGGCGCACCAGCGCGGTGCCGGTCGCGGCGGCGGCCGCCACCCCCAGCAGGATGACCGCGGCCTCGACGCCCAGCACCCCCAGCAGGGTCGTCTCCACGCCCGCCAGCGGCACGCCGGTGACCTGCACGGCCCCGCCGGCGGGCAGGGTGGCCGCCACCACCCGGTAGCTGCCCAGCCCGGGCAGCTCCACGGTGGTGGGCTCGCCCGGGCCCACCGCGCGCAGCGCCTCGGCCTGCGCGCCCGTCAGCGCCACCGCGCAGTCCTGCGCGCCGGTGGCGCTGGTGTCGATGACCCCCGACTGCGCGTCGACCAGCGCGCCGCCGGAGAAGCGCGCGCCCAGGGTCCCGTCCACCTGCCCGGGCCCGACGAACGCCGGGCGCGTGCCGGTCGGGCAGGCGGCCGCGTCCTGCTGCCGCTGCCGGGGGCCGCCGGGGCCGCCGAACTCCGCGCGCTGCGCGCGCTGGGCGGACTCGCGCAGCTGCCCGTCGACCTGCCCCGTCAGCTCCTGGCGCAGCGCGTACGTGGTGACCACGCCGATCACCAGGCCCACGGCGACCAGCAGCGAGGTCAGCGTCAGGATCAGCCGGCCCTGCAGAGACTGCGGGCGGCGCACCGGGTTCCTCACCGCACCGCCGCGCCCACCGCCGCGCCCACCGCCGCGCCCACCGCTGCGGCCGGCGCCGCGCCGGGCACCGCGCCCGGCGCCGGCGGGCGCATCAGGCGGCGGGCTGGGCCGCGGCGGGCTTGAGCACGTACCCGGCGCCGCGCACGGTGTGGATCATCGGCGCGCGCCCGGCGTCGATCTTGCGGCGCAGGTAGGAGACGTACAGCTCCACGATGTTCGCCTGGCCGCCGAAGTCGTAGTTCCACACCCGGTCCAGGATCTGCGCCTTGGACAGCACCCGGCGCGGGTTGCGCATCAGGTAGCGCAGCAGCTCGAACTCCGTGGCGGTGAGCTTGACCTCCTCGCCGCCGCGGAACACCTCGTGGCTGTCCTCGTCCAGGACGAGGTCGCCGACGCTGAGCACCGGCTCCTGCTTGGCCGCGGCCAGGCCCGAGCGGCGCACCAGGCTGCGCAGCCGCGCCACGACCTCCTCCAGGCTGAACGGCTTGGTGACGTAGTCGTCGCCGCCGGCGGTCAGGCCCGCCACGCGGTCCTCCACGGCGTCCTTGGCCGTCAGGAACAGCACGGGCACCTCGGTGGAGTCCGCGCGCAGCCGGCGCAGCACCTCCAGGCCGTCGATGTCCGGCAGCATGATGTCCAGCACCACCGCGTCGGGGCGGAAGGAGCGCGCCGTGCGCACCGCCTCCAGCCCGTCGGCCGCCGTGCGCACCTCCCAGCCCTCGTAGCGCAGCGCCATGCTGAGCAGCTCCGACAGGGTCGACTCGTCGTCGACGACGAGCACGCGCAGGGCGCTGCCGTCGGGACGCTGCAGCTCGGCGCGGGTGGTGGTCGCGGTCATGCCCCCATCGTCGGCCCCGCACCTGCGACCGTGCGGGGCGAACCCTGGGAAACCCCTGTGCATCCTCACCCGGACGGCGCAGCGACCCCGCCCAGCGGGCGCCCCGCGGGCACCCCGGAGCCGCCGGGCGGGCACCCCGCGGGCACCGGGGGCGCACGGGGGCGCCGCTCAGGGGGCGCCGCCCGGGACGGCGGGGAGCGGTGCTGAGCGGCGGCGGGGCTACCGTGCGGGCCGTGGCCGACCTGTTCTCCGCCGACCCCGCGAGCGACCCGGCGAGCGGCGCGGGCCCGGGCCCCGCCGTCCTGGCCGGCGCGCCCCTGGCGGTGCGGATGCGCCCGCGCCACGTCGACGAGGTCGTGGGCCAGCAGCACCTGCTCGGGCCCGGCTCGCCGCTGCGCCGGCTGGCCACCGAGGGCGACCTCGGCCGCGCCGGCCCGGCCTCGGTGGTGCTGTGGGGCCCGCCGGGCACCGGCAAGACGACGCTGGCGCACGTCATCGCCCGCTCCGGCGGGCGCCGCTTCGCGGAGCTGTCGGCCGTCACCGCCGGGGTGAAGGACGTGCGCCGCGTCATGGACGAGGCGCGCGAGCACCGCGACCTGCACGGCCGGCAGACCGTGCTCTTCCTCGACGAGATCCACCGCTTCACCAAGGCGCAGCAGGACGCGCTGCTGCCGGGGGTGGAGAACCGCTGGGTGGTGCTCGTGGCCGCCACCACGGAGAACCCGAACTTCTCCGTGGTCACCCCGCTGCTGTCGCGCTCGCTGCTGCTGACGCTGCGCCCGCTGAGCGCCGACGACGTGCGCGCCCTGCTGAGCGCGGCGGTGGCCGACCCGCGCGGGCTGGCCGGGGAGGTGGAGCTGACCGGCGAGGCGCTGGAGCACCTGGTGCGCCTGGCCGACGGCGACGCCCGGCGCGCGCTGACCGCGCTGGAGGCCGCCGCCGGCGCGGCGTTCGACGCCCCCGCCGCCGACGGCGGGCGGGCGGTGGTGACGCTGGAGCACGCCGAGCGGGCCCTGGACCGCGCCGCGGTGCGCTACGACCGCGCCGGGGACCAGCACTACGACGTGGCCAGCGCCTTCATCAAGTCCATGCGCGGCTCCGACGTCGACGCCGCCCTGCACTACCTGGCGCGCATGGTGGAGGCGGGGGAGGACCCGCGCTTCGTCGCCCGCCGCGTCGTCATCGCCGCCTCCGAGGACGTGGGCATGGCCGACCCCTCCGCGCTGCAGACCGCGGTGGCCGCGATGCACGCGGTGGCGCAGATCGGCATGCCCGAGGCGCGCATCGTGCTGGCCCAGGCGGTGGTGCACGTGGCCACCGCCCCGAAGTCCAACGCCGCCTACAACGGCGTCAACGCCGCGATCGCGGACGTGCGCGCCGGCCTGGGCGGGCCGGTGCCGGCGCACCTGCGCGACGCGCACTACTCCGGCGCCCAGCGCCTGGGGCACGGCAGGGGGTACGTGTACACGCACGACACCCCCGCGGGCGTGGCCGCGCAGCAGTACGCCCCCGACGAGCTGGTCGGCAAGGACTACTACGTGCCCACCGACCGCGGCTTCGAGGCGCAGGTGCGCGAGCGCCTGGCCCGCCTGCGCCGCATCCTGCGCGGGCGCTGACCCCGCCGGCGCCCCCGCGGCTCGCTACGGTGCCCGGGTGCCCGCCCTGCCCCGCCTGCTGACCTCCGCCCTGCGCGCCGCCGGGGAGCTGGCGCTGCGCGAGCTGCAGCGCTCCGCCGCCGCGCCGCGCCGCGCCCCCGAGCACCCGGGGGCCGGCGCCGAGCGGCCCCGCCCGCGCGCCGGCCGCCGCCCGGCCGGCGCCGCCGAGGCCCCCGCGGGCTCGGTGGGCGCGGCGGGCGCGGGCGCCTTCAGCTACGCCCCGCGCGAGGACGGCCGCCCGGACCCCGGCGAGGTGGTGTGGGCGTGGGTGCCCTTCGAGGAGGGCGACGGGCGCGGCAAGGACCGCCCCGTGCTCGTCGTGGGCCGCACCGGCCCGGGGCCGGACGCCGACCTGCTCGCGCTGGCGATGACCAGCAAGGACCACGACCGCGACGCCGCCGACGAGGCCCGTCGCGGCCGGCGCTGGGTCGACGTGGGCACCGGCGCCTGGGACCGGCGCGGCCGGCCCAGCGAGGTGCGCGTGGACCGCCTGCTGCGGGTGGCGCCGGCCGACGTGCGCCGCGAGGGCGCCGCGCTGGACCGCGCCCGCTTCGAGCGGGTGGCGCGGGAGGCGCGGGAGGCCCTGGGCGGCTGAGCCCGCCGGGCACCCGCGCGGCACCCGCGCGGCACCCGGCCCGGCACCTGCCGCGCACCGGGTGCCCCCGCCGCCGGGTAGGGTCGGTGGGCGGTCCGCCGCGTCGGCGGCCCGGTGCACAGCAGTCCCAGTACAGGAGGCACGTCCGATGCAGACGGCAGAGATCCGTCGCCGGTGGCTCGACTTCTTCGAGCGCAAGGGTCACACCGTCGTCCCGAGCGCCTCGCTGGTGTCGAGCGACCCGAGCCTCATGTTCACCGTGGCCGGCATGGTGCCGTTCATCCCGTACCTGACCGCCCAGGCGCCCGCGCCGTACAAGCGGGCCACCAGCGTGCAGAAGTGCCTGCGGACCCTCGACATCGAGGAGGTCGGCAAGACCACCCGCCACGGCACGTTCTTCCAGATGAACGGCAACTTCTCCTTCGGCGACTACTTCAAGCGCGAGGCCGTCGCCTTCGCGTGGGAGCTGCTGACCACCCCCGAGGCCGACGGCGGCCTGGGCTTCGACCCGCAGCGGCTGTGGACGACCGTCTACCTCGACGACGACGAGGCCTTCCGGCTGTGGCAGGAGGTCGGCGTGCCCGCCGAGCGCATCCAGCGCCGCGGCAAGGCCGACAACTACTGGAACACCGGCCAGCCCGGCCCTGGTGGCCCGTGCTCGGAGATCTACTTCGACCGCGGCCCCGAGTACGGCGCGGACGGCGGCCCCGAGGCCGACGAGGACCGCTACATCGAGATCTGGAACCTCGTCTTCATGCAGTACCAGCTCTCCGCGGTGCGCTCGAAGACGGACTTCGACGTCGCCGGCGAGCTGCCCGCCAAGAACATCGACACCGGCATGGGCCTGGAGCGCGTGGCGTTCCTCAAGCAGGGCGTCGACAACATGTACGAGATCGACGAGGTCCGCCCCGTCCTGGACCGGGCCGCGGAGCTGTCGGGCAAGCGCTACGGCGCCGTCCACGAGGACGACGTGCGCATGCGCGTGGTCGCCGACCACGTGCGCAGCGCCCTGATGCTCATCGGCGACGGCGTCACCCCCGGCAACGAGGGCGCCGGCTACGTGCTGCGCCGCCTCATCCGCCGCGCGGTGCGCGCGGTGCGCCTGCTGGGCGTGGAGGAGCCGGCGCTGCCGCACCTGCTGCCGGCGTCGATGGAGGTCATGAGCGCCTCCTACCCGGAGCTGCGCACCGGCTTCGAGCGCATCGCCCGCGTCGCGTACGCCGAGGAGGAGGCCTTCCGGCGCACCCTGGTGGCCGGCACCTCGATCTTCGAGGGCGCCGTGGCGCGGACGAAGGCCGCCGGCGGCACCGCGCTGTCGGGCGAGCGCGCGTTCGCGCTGCACGACACCTACGGCTTCCCCATCGACCTGACGCTGGAGATGGCCGCCGAGGCCGGCGTGAGCGTCGACGAGGCCGGCTTCCGCGCGCTGATGGCCGAGCAGGTCGGGCGCGCCAAGGCCGACGCCAGGGCCAAGAAGACCGGCGGGGTGGACCTGACCGCCTACCGCTCCGCCCTGGAGGGCCTGACCGGCCCGGTCGTCTTCACCGGCTACGAGCGCGCCCGCGAGGAGGCCCGCGTCACGGTCCTGCTCCAGGGCGGGGTCAGCACGCCCTCCGCGCCGGCCGGCACCGACGTCGAGGTCGTCCTGGACCGCACCCCCTTCTACGCCGAGGGCGGCGGCCAGCTCGCCGACCACGGCACGATCACCACCGCCTCCGGCGCCGTCGTCGACGTCGTGGACGTCCAGCAGCCCGTCAAGGGCCTGTACGTGCACAAGGGCACCGTGCGCGACGGCGAGCTCGTCGCCGGCGACGCGGCGCACGCCGTCGTGGACGCCACCCGCCGGCGCGCGGTCAGCCGCGCCCACACCGCCACCCACCTCGTGCACCAGGTGGTGCGCGAGCACCTGGGCGACGGCGCCACCCAGGCCGGCTCGGAGAACGCGCCCGGCCGGCTGCGCTTCGACTACTCCTCCACCGCGCAGGTGCCCGCCGACGTCGTGCGCGACATCGAGGGCGTGGTCAACCAGCGCGTCGCCGACGACCTCGAGGTCGAGGCCGCGGTCATGGACCGCCAGGCCGCCCTGGACCTGGGCGCGATGGCCCTGTTCGGGGAGAAGTACGGCGACCGCGTGCGCGTGGTCACCATCGGCGGGGACTGGTCCCGGGAGCTGTGCGGCGGCACGCACACCCTCACCTCCCAGCAGGTCGGGCTGGTCTCCATCGTCTCGGAGGGCTCCATCGGCTCCGGCGCGCGCCGCATCGAGGCGCTGGTCGGCACCGACGCCTACGACTTCCTCTCCCGCGAGCACCTGCTGGTCAGCCGGCTCACCGACGTCGTCAAGGCGCGCCCGGAGGAGCTGCCGGACCGCGTCGGGCAGCTGATGGCGCGCCTGCGCGAGGCGGAGAAGGAGATCGCCAGGCTGCGCGCCGGGCAGGTGCTCGCGCTGGCCCCGCAGCTGGCCTCCGGCGCGCAGGACGTCTTCGGCGTCCGCGTCGTCGCCCACGACGCCGGCGCGGCGAGCGCCGACGACCTGCGCACCCTCGCGCTGGACGTGCGCTCGCGCCTGGGCGACTCCGCGCCGGCGGTCGTCGCCGTCGCCGGCGTCGCCAAGGACCGCCCGGTGGTCGTCGTGGCCACCAACGAGGAGGCCCGTCGCTGGGGCGTGAAGGCCGGTGAGCTGGTGCGCGGCGCGGCCGGGACCCTCGGCGGCGGCGGCGGCGGCAAGGACGACGTGGCGCAGGGCGGCGGGCAGGACCCGGCGAAGGTCGGCCAGGCCCTCGACGGCCTGCGCGAGGCCGTCGGCCGCCGCGTCACCGGCTCCGCCTGAGGCGGGCGCGACCACCGTGCGCCAGGGGGTGCGACTCGCCGTCGACGTGGGCAGCGTCCGCGTCGGCCTCGCCGCGTGCGACCCTGCCGGGGTGATCGCCTCGCCGGTGCGCACGCTCGCGCGCGACCCGGACGCCGACGCCGACGTGGCGCAGGTGGCGCAGGAGGTGCGCGAGCGCGGCGCCGTGGAGGTCGTCGTGGGCCTGCCGCTGTCGATGGACGGCAGCGAGGGGCCGGCGGCCTTGCGCGCCATCGAGCACGCCGCGAAGATCGCCCTGGCCGTCGACCCGGTGCCGGTGCGCCTCGTGGACGAGCGCCTCAGCACCGTCGACGCCCACCGCGCCCTGCACGCCGCGGGCCGGCGGGAGAAGCAGTTCCGCGACGTCGTCGACCAGGCGGCCGCGGTGGTGCTGCTGCAAGCAGCCCTGGACGCCGAGCGCGCCGGCGGCCGAGCGCCCGGCCGGGTGCTGCCGGCCGGCGGGGCACCGGGCCGCGAGAAGCGGCGCAAGCCCAGGCAGGTCAGGACCGCGCGCCCCGCCGGGGCGGACGCGGAGGCGGGCGCCCGCGGGCGTCCCGACGCCACGGAGGGCCGAGAACGGTGATGGACCTGATGGACCTGCCCGGTACCCGCGAGCGCCGCCCCCGGCGGCGCCGCGGGCGGGTGCTGGTCGTGCTGCTCCTCGCGCTCGCCCTCGTCGGCGGCGGCACGGTGGCCGCCTGGGGCACCCTGGCGCCGGTGGTGGCCCGCCTGACCGAGAGCGACGACTTCGAGGGCGCCGGCACCGGCACGGTGGACGTGAAGGTGGAGTCCGGCGACTCCGGCCGCGCCATCGCCCGCACCCTGCAGGGCGCCGGCGTGGTGAAGACCACCGACGCGTTCGTCTCGGCCGCCTCCGCCCAGCCGGGCATGGCGGGCATCCAGCCGGGCACCTACCGGCTGCGCAAGGGCATGTCGGCGGCCTCGGCCGTCTCGCTGCTGCTGGACCCCGCCGCCAAGGTCACCACCCGGCTCACCGTCCCCGAGGGCCTGCGCGTCAGCCAGGTCGTCGCCCTGGTCGGCGAGCAGACCCCCATCGCCGTGGAGGAGCTCGAGGCCGCCCTGAGGGACCCGGCGGCGATCGGCCTGCCGGCCTCCGCCGGCGGCAACGCCGAGGGGTACCTCTTCCCCGCCACCTACGACGTCAACCCCGACGAGACGGCCACCGAGCTGCTGCGCGCGATGGTCCAGCGCACGGGGCAGGCGCTGCGCGAGCTGGGCGTGCCGGCCGAGCGCGAGCACGAGGTCCTGGTGACCGCGAGCATCGCGCAGAAGGAGGCCCGCACCCCCGAGGACATGGCCAAGGTGACGCAGGTGCTGGCCAACCGCATCGCCGACGGCATGAACCTGCAGCTGGACTCCACCGTCAGCTACGGCACCGGCGGCACGACCGTGACCACCACCGCCGAGCAGCGGGCCACCGACACCCCCTGGAACACCTACCTGCACCCGGGCCTGCCGGCGGGGCCGATCAGCAACCCCGGCGAGGACGCGCTGCGCGCCGCCGTGCACCCCGAGCCGGGCCCGTGGATGTTCTTCGTCACCGTGGACCTGGCGACGGGCGAGACCCGCTTCGCGACCACCGGCGCCGAGCACGCCGCCAACGTGGAGCTGTTCCGGCGGTACCTGCGGGAGCACCCGGAGACCCCGTGAGGGCTGCGGTCTGCGGCTCGCCCATCGCCCACTCCCTCTCCCCGGCGCTGCACCGCGCCGCGTACGCGGAGCTGGGCCTGGAGGGCTGGGAGTACGAGGCGCTGGAGGTCGACGAGGAGGGCCTGCCCGCCCTGGTGGCGTCCCTGGACGCCGGCTGGGCCGGGCTGAGCCTGACCATGCCGCTCAAGCGCGCGGTGCTGCCGCTGGTCGACGAGGTCGACGCCTTCGCCCGCGCGGTCGGCGCCGTCAACACCGTCGTGGTCACCCCCCGCCACGGCGGCCCCGGCGACGGCGGCCCCGGCGACGGCGGCCCCCGCGGCGCCCCCGGCCGCGCCGGGGTGCGCCTGCGCGCGGAGAACACCGACGTGCACGGCGTCCTGGCCGCGCTCGCCGGGGCGGGCGCGGAGCGGGTGGGCAGCGGTGCCGTCGTCGGCGGCGGGGCGACGGCCCGCTCGGCGCTGGTGGCGCTGCTGCGCGCGGGCTGCCCGCGCCCGGTGGCCGTCGTGCGCAGCCCCGAGCGCGCCGCGCAGCTGCGCACCGTCGCCGAGCGCGTGGGCGGGCGGGTGGACGTGCGCGACTGGTCGCAGCTGCCCGCGGTCGCCGACGCGGACGTCGTGGTCTCCACCGTCCCGGCCGACGCCTCCGAGGCGGTGGCCGGCGTGCTCACCGGCGCGCGCCCGCTGCTGCTGGACGTGGTCTACGCGCCCTGGCCCACCCCGCTGGCGCGCGCCTGGGGCGGCCCGGTCCTGGGCGGCTTCGAGATGCTGCTGCACCAGGCCGCGGCGCAGGTGGAGCTGATGACCGGCCGCAGCGCCCCGCTGGCGGCGATGCGCGAGGCGGGGCTGGCGGTGCTGCGCTCGCGTCAGCCGCGGTAGGTCGGGTCCGGCACCGCCGGGGCGGCCCCCATGGGGTCGTGCGGGTCCTCCTCGGCGTCCACGTCGCCCACGCAGAACTGCTGCATCATGTCGTGGTCCTCGTGCGGCAGGTTGTGGCAGTGGACCATGTAGCGGCCCTGGCGCCGCTCCCACGCCGGGGCGCCCGGGTCGGGGCTGCCGAACCGGATGAGCAGCTGCACCGTCTCGTTCTCCCCGACGTACACGACGTCCTTGGGGCCGCGCTCCTGCGGCTGGACCGTGCCGCTGCCGCCGGTGCGGCCGATGACCTTGAAGTCGACCAGGTGCACGTGCAGCGGGTGGAACCAGCCCCCGGAGCTGTTCTGGATCGTCCACACCTGCGTCTCGCCCACCGCGGGGTTCGCCACGACGTCGCGGTAGCGGGACTCCTCCACGTCCACCCACGTCTTGCCGTTGATCTGCCACTCGCCGTTGCTGCGCTCCACGCGCAGGTTGACCTTCTTCTCGCTGCCGGTGGGCTGCAGGGTCATCACCGGGTTGCCGGGCGCCAGCTCCAGGCCGTCGTAGTTGCGGTTGTAGCTGCCGTTCTCGTCCGGCTGCACGGGGTCGCCGACCACCTCGAACTGCATCACCTTGCCGGTGTGGTCGTAGTCGACGTTGTTCGGGTTCGACAGGTTCTGCAGCTCGACCCTGGTCCCCACGGGGACCTTCGAGAAGTCGACGACGACCTCGTAGCGCTCGGAGCCGGCGTGCCGGAAGGAGCTGAGCGCGACGCCCTTGGGCATCAGCCCGCCGTCGGTGGCCACGACCTGCAGCGGCAGGCCGTTGCTCAGCCTCCAGCGGTACGAGCGGGCGATGGAGGCCACCAGGATGCGGAAGCGGTAGGTGCGCCGCTTGACCTTCATCACCGGCCAGGCCACGCCGTTGACGAGGACGACGTCGCCCCACAGGCCCGAGTGGCTGGAGTCGTCGTAGGCCAGCGAGCCGTTGGCGTTGAACATCGCGTCGGTGACGGTCAGCGGCACGTCGAACTCGCCCTGCGGCAGCAGCGCCCGCTCCGTGGCGTCGCTGAGGTGGTACTGCGCGGCCAGCCCGCCGTAGGCGTTCTGCGCCGTCCAGTGCAGCCCGTGGTCGTGGTACCAGAGGGTGCGCGCGGCCTGGGAGTTGGGGTACTCGTACGTCTTGAACTGCCCGACCCGGGTGAGGTCGGAGGCGTAGCCGTCGTGCTCGGGCAGGCTGGCCGAGCCGTGCAGGTGCGTGGAGATCGCGAACTCGCCGCCCCAGGGGCCGGCGGTGGGCAGGTGGTTGCGCACGCGCAGCTTGACCGGCTGGCCCTGCTCGACCTTGATGAGCGGGCCGGGCACCTGCCCGTTGTAGGCGTGCACCGGGGTCGTCAGGCCCGGGCAGATCTGCGCGCTGCCGCGGCGGGCGGTGACCTCGTACAGCGGCTGCCCGTCCTCGGTGCCCACCGGCTGCAGCAGGGGCTGGCGCACGAACGCGCTGGCGTAGCGGCGCGGGAAGTTGCGGTCCGCCAGGCGGCTGACGCTCTTGGCCTGCGTGCCTCCCCCCAGGGGGACCGTCAGGCCGGCCGCGCCCAGCAGCGACAGGCCGCCCAGGGCGAGGGCGTTGCGGCGGGAGATCGACATGGGGGTCCTCCTGGACCGGGTCGTCGCGGTGCGGGGTCCTCTCGGCGGTGTCGCCGTGGGAGCAGCGTGCCCGCGGACCGCGACGGGAGCGTGAAACGCCCGGTGCGGGTGCGGGTGCGGTTGCGGTGGTGCGGGGTGCTCAGGGGCGGTCGACGCGGGCGCCGACGAGGTCCGCCAGGGCGCCCAGGGTCCAGGTCCCGCGCACCGGCCGGAAACCGGGGGCCTGGAAGTACGACGTGGGGTCCAGCGCGAGGATGCCCAGGACCGTCTCGGCGACGATGCGCCCGCCGACCGCGCCCAGGCGGGTGCCGCCGCTCTGCAGCTCGGCCTCCTTCAGGACGTAGAACCACAGCGGCGCCTCGTCGCGCCAGGCGGGGTCGGTGAGCCCGAGCCGGGCGTTGCTCAGCGGCGCCAGCCCCATGGCCCGGGCCACGGCCTGCCCGCTGGGCAGGCCGTAGCGCACGCCGCGCTGGAGGTTGCGCACCACCAGGCTGCTGGGCCCGCTGGCCGCGACGCTGCCGGGCAGGTCGTGCAGGGGCATCGCCACGCGGGTGTCGAAGCGGCGGGTGACGTTGCGGTCGTCCGGGGCGCTGACGCCGGGGACCTCCGCGAAGTAGTTCCAGTCCACCTGCGCCCACGCCGGCAGCGGGCGCCCGCCGCGCAGGTCGCGCCCGTCGGAGGCGAAGATCGGCACGATCGAGCCCTGGTGGACCTCGTACTCCGAGCGCACCATGCTGTGCCCGAAGCGGTACGCGGCTCCGGAGTACTCCACCGGCACCATGGGCTTGGACTTGTTCCTGGGCTTGTAGAACGTGCCGGTGGAGGTGGTGCCCTTCTTCGTCGTCGTCAGCAGCGAGCGCACCAGGTCCGGGTCGACCAGGCGGGGCAGGAAGTCCTCGACGATGAGGTGCTGGTAGTGCCAGCGGGTCTGCTGCCGGGCGGCGGCGTGGTCCAGGCCGGCGTCGACGAAGTGGTTGTGCAGCTTCAGGAACAGCAGGTGCACCTGGGCGACGAGGAGGTTCTCGTCGTTGCGCGGGTCGCCGATCAGCGCGGTGCCGGCCGCGTCGCGCGGCAGGTCCTCGACCTCGCCGCCGCCGAGGAGCATCCGGCCGGGCCGGGCCGGGTCGTACAGCTGCGGGTCCAGCGCCGGGCCGCGCCCGTACACCGAGCGCAGGTCGAACCAGGGGCTGTCGAAGTTCTTCGTCGCCCTGGGGTCCTGGGCCTGCTCGCTCAGCGGCGTGGTGTCCCGCGTCATGTCGTGGTCGACGAACTGCCCGAAGAACGTGTACCCCGAGGGCACCGCGGGGTTGTCCTGCTCGTCGGTGGTGCTGGGGTCGGTGCCGGGCACGCGCAGGTCGGTCATGGTGCGGGCCAGGTCCCCCAGCAGGGCGTCGGAGGGGGCGAAGGCCGGCGCCTTGGGGAACATCAGCCCGAAGCGGGCCTGCGCCTGCCGGTTGTCCAGCGCGATGTCCAGCCCCCGCAGCGCGCTGCCGTGCCGGCCGGCGCCGGCTCCGGCGGACGCTGCGGTGGGCGCGGCGGCGGACGCCCCCGAGAAGGGGCACCCGCCGCCGAGCGCGGCACCGGCGGCGGCACCGGCGAGCACCGCCCGCCGCGAGGGCAGCGGCCCCGCGCCCCGCGCCGCCCGAGCGCCCTGCGCGGACTGCGCGGTCTGCGTGGCCCGCGCCTCCACCGTTCCCCGCCGCTGCTGCACCGTGCTGTTCACGACCCGCTCCTCCCCAGGGGCACCGCCCGGGCGGTGCGTCGACGCGCCCAGCACACGGCAGGCGCATCACGGCGGCGTGAAACGCCCGGGTCAGCGGGGGGTGACCGCCGAGGTGGCCGAACCGCCGCGGCTGGACTGCGCCAGGACGCTGGTGATCTGGGTCGTCGGGCCGGGCTTGACCCGGTACGTCCAGGCGCCCAGCGTGTCGACGTTCACGGTGGCCAGGAACCTCGGCGTGGCGCCGCTGGTGTCGTAGAGGTTGACCTGGGTGGCCGGGGACAGCGTCCGCGCGGCCCCGCCGAACAGCGCCGTGCCGTCCAGGCGCAGCTCCGTGCCCGCGCGGTGGCGCGCACCGGTGACGGCCACGGCGTCCACGTCGGGGACGACGCTGACCGTGGCGGTGCTGGGCTCGGTGCCCTGGGCGCCGGTGACGGTGACCTCGAAGACCGCCGGGGCGTTGTCGATGGCCGCCGGCGCCGCGGCGTTCGCCTTGACCGCCAGCGGCAGCGTCACCGTCGGCTTGGCGGTGGTGCCCCCGTTGAGCGTGGCCGCCGGCCCGCCCACCTGCTTCCAGGAGTACGAGACCGCGCCGGTGGAGGCGCTGGCGTCCAGCGCGGTGCTCGCCCCGCGCACGACGCTCGCGGTGGCCGAGGCGACCTTGGCGACCGGTCCCTGGACGGCCGGCGGGGTGCCGGGGTCGGGGGTCACGGTGCCGCCGGTGCTGGTGGAGGTCTCGCCGCCCGGGTCCGGGTCCGTCGGTCCGGCCGGGGTCGGCGGCAGCGGCCTGGTCAGCTCCCCGCCGGTGACGACGACCGGTGCGGTGGCCGAGGAGCCGCCCCTGGTGACGGTGACGACGGCCGGCGGGGCGAGCACGGGGAAGGTCGCGGTGGTGCCGGAGGTCAGCGTGCCCAGCCCGGCCACGGTGAGCTCCCCGCCGCCCTTGGCGGTGGCGGCCACGGTGAGCACGGACCCGTCGTACTCGGCCCGGCTGACGGTGACGTCGCGGACCACGACGTCCACGGTGCTGGTGCTGGCCGGCTTGTCGGAGATGTTGCGCACCTGCACCGACGTCGGCCTGGTGCCCGTGAAGGGAATGCGGGCGTAGAAGCGCTGCGAGCCGGGGTCGTCGACCATGCCGGTGGTGGGGAACCCGCCCTGCCCGACGACCTCCAGCGCGGAGCCGGCGGAGGTGGCGAAGACGTCCAGGTAGCCGTCGGCGTCGACCACGGCGGCGTCGGCGCGCACGCCGGTGTTGGTGGAGATGCGCCCCTGCACCGTGAACAGGTCGGTCTGGGCGGCCGCCGCGGCGGCGTCCGTCTGCCCCGGCCACGTGACGCTGATCCTGGTGCCGTTCAGCCCGCCGGTGACGGTGGTCGCCACGTCGGGGTTGCCGACGTACTTCGCCCCGTCCGGGCCGGTGACCGGGCCGTCGGCGTCGACGAGGAAGGGGCCGACGTTGCTCTTCAGCGCCAGGTCGAACTGCCCCGGGGCGGCGGTGATGTCCTCCACGATGCGCCCGGCGCCGGTGGCGTCGGTGTCGATCTGCGCCTCGCCGTAGGGGTGCTTGACGGTGACGGTGGTGCTGCGCGGGCCGCCCTTGAGGACCAGGCGCACGCGGCCGAAGACGAGCTGGTCGCCGGTCTGCACGGCGTTGGCGAACGCGGCCTCCAGGCCGGTGGTGTAGGTCAGCGTGCCGCCGCCGGGCAGGTTCAGCGAGGAGCCCGCGAGGAAGTAGAACGCCTCCTCGGGGAAGTTCTCGGGGAAGACCACGGGGGCCTCGGGGTCCGGGACGTCGCCGGGCAGGAACCCGCAGAACGGGTTCGTGGCGTCCAGGCACAGCTCCAGGCGGGTCCCCTTGGAGTCCTGGTACCAGGCGGGGAAGCCGGTGGTGGTGTCGACCGCGCCGCGCGCGACCAGCTTGTCCGGGTTCGTCGCGGTCACGCCGGTGGCGGCCCAGACGGTGCCCGCGCCGGCGACCGGCAGGACGAGCGCGGTCAGCAGGGCCGCGGTGCGGCGGGTGCCGAGCCGGGCGCGGCGGCCGCGGCGCGATCGCTCGCGGCGGTGCGCTCCGGCCGGCCGGGGGGCGGTGGTGCGGTGGTGCACGGTCACGACGTCCTCCTGCGGGTCCACGGTTGCCGGCCGCCACGTCGCGGCCACCCCGACCTTCGCCCGCCGGTGTCACGCCGCCGTCAAACGCGCCCCGCGCCCGCGCCCGACGCGCGCCGCGCTCACGAGGACCAGGGCGTGCGCAGGTGCAGCACGACCCGCCCCGCGACGGCCGCGGCGGGCACCGGGCCGTAGGCGCGCGAGTCCACGGAGTACCGGCGGTTGTCGCCGAGCACGAGCAGGTGCCCGGCGGGCACCTCGACCGGGCCGTAGTAGAGCCCGTCGACGAGGGAGGCGTCCACGCCCGGCTCGGCCACCGCGCGCCCGTCCACGAACAGCACCGCGTCGCGGACCTCCACGCGCCGCCCGGCGGTGGCCACGACCCGCTTGACGGTGCGGGCGCCGTCGACGGGGTCGCGGAAGACCACCAGGTCGCGCTCGCGGGGGGCCGCGGTGCGCGCGACGAGGAGCACGTCGCCGGGGCGCAGGGTCGGGGACATGCTCTCGCCGGTCACGAGCTCGGTGTCCAGCACCTGCCAGCGCAGCAGCGCCACGAGCGCGGCGACGACCGCCAGGGCGAGCACCGCCCGCGGCGGCCGGCGCGGTCGGCGCGGCGCGCCGGTGCGAGGGCGAGCGGGGCGCGGGGGAGCGGTGCGGGTGCCGGGCGGGGTCCTAGCGCTCACGGCGAGGGGGTGCGGCCCAGGGCGACCGCCAGCGCCACGGCCACCACCATGAGCAGCAGCTCCGCGGTGCCCAGCCGCGCGAAGGCGCCCCGGGAGCCGGCCAGCACCTGCGGCACGCTCCAGCGGCGGTGCGCGGCGCCGGCCGCGGCCAGCACCAGCACCGCCGCGGTCTTCAGCAGCACCAGCCGCCCCCAGGACGTCGAGGTCAGCGCGCCGGCCGAGCCCAGCGAGACCGCGGCGCTGACGGCGCCGGAGAGCACCACGGCGCTGAAGCAGACCAGCGCTACGCGGCTGTAGCGCGGCAGCGCGTGCGCCAGGTGCGGGCCCGGCGCGCGGCGCAGCAGCACCAGCGCCAGCAGCCCGCCGGTCCAGGTGGCCGCGCCCAGCACGTGCACGGCCAGCGCCGCCGCGGCCAGGCGCGGGGCCTGGGCGTGCACCACGTGACCGGTCAGGGCCTGCGGCAGCAGGGCCAGGCCGGCGGCGAGCAGCAGCGCCCACCCGGCGGTGTGCGAGCGCACCGCGCGCACGCCCAGCGCGACGACGCCGGCCAGGGCGGTGCACTCCAGCAGCGCCCGCACGGGCTCCACGGCCCACCACGCCTGCCAGGTCCCCGGCGCGGCCAGGGCGGCCAGCGCACCGGGCACCGTCGTGCCGGCGACCGTGGCGGCGGTCAGCACGCTCGCCGCGGCCGCGCTCGCCGCCCACGCCAGCGCCCAGGGCCGGCAGCGCCGCAGCACGGCGGCGGCCGCGGGCGACAGGGCCGCGTCCGGGTTCGGCAGCAGCGCCACGGCGCACAGCAGCAGCCCCGCGGTCGCCGCGGAGGTGGCGCGCAGCGCGAGCTGGGCCAGCGGCAGCCCCCAGCGCACCGCGGCCCCGCCGTCGCCCAGGGCGCCGTGGCGCGCGCCCTCCACCCCGCCGCCCAGCGCCAGCGCCAGGACGAGCACCCCGGGGCCCAGCAGCAGCGCGGCGGCCGCGGCGGTGCGCGCCGCGGCGCCGGGCGCGAGAGCCCCCGCGCGGCCGGCGCGCTGCTGCCGGGCCCCGGTGCGCGCCCCCGCGGCCGCGGCGCCGGCCGCGGCCGTCCCCTCCGGGGCGGGCGGGGCGGTGCCCACCTGCGTGCGAGCTGCCACCGGGAACCCCCCTGTCCCGCGGCCGGGTGCCGCGCCGCCCGACAGCGCACCGCCCGTGCGTGAAACACCCGTGAAAACCGCGCGTCCCCCGTCCGGGGGCCGCGCCCGTCCCGGTCCCTGACACGTCCGCCGTCCCCCCTCGACGCGCTGGTCACCGTGCGCTATATCGATCGCAGGACGTGGTGCAACGTGGTGCCCGGGCACCTCTCGACCGCGCCCCGGGGACCGCGGGCCGGTCGCCGGGGGGTGGTCGTGACGGGGTCGTGACGGGGGTGGCGCGGTGGGGGGCGTGAGCGCGGCGGGTGTGGTCTCCGCACCGCGCGTGGAGGTCCGCGTGCTGGCCCCGCTGCAGGTGCGCCGCGCCGACGGAACGCGCGTGCGCGACCGCGAGTGGCGCACCAGCAAGACCGCCGACCTGGTGCGCTGGCTGGCGGTGCGCGCCGGCGACCCCGTCCCCGCGGACGTGCTCGTGGAGCAGCTGTGGCCCTCGGTGGACCCCGTCCGGGGCCGGGCGAGCCTGCGCACCGCGGTCGCCCATGTGCGCCGGGTGCTCGGCGGCGACTGCGTCGAGCGCCGCCTGGACGGGCTGGTCCTGCGCGACGCGTGGGTGGACGCGGTCGCCTTCACCCGCCTGGTCGCCGAGGTGCGGCACCTGGTCGCCGCCGGCGACGACGCCCACGCCGTCACCACCGCCCGCGAGGCGCTGGGCCTGCACCTGCAGCCCCTGCGCGCCTCCGACGACGAGGCCGCCTGGGTGCGGCACGAGCGCGAGGTCGTCGCCCGGGCGCACGACGAGCTGCTCGTCACCGCCGCGGAGGCCGCCGTCCGGCTGGGCTGGATGGCCGACGCGGTGGAGCTGGCCGGCCGCGCGGTGCAGCTGGACCCGCTGGAGGAGCGCGCCGCGCGCGCCCTGGCCGCGGGCTGGGCGGGGCTGGGGGAGACCGACCGCGCGCTGCGCGAGCTGGAGCGCTGCCGCCGCGACGTCGCCGAGAGCACCGGCGCCGACCTGTCCGCGCAGACGCGGGCGCTGCACCTGCAGATCCTCAACGGGGCCGCGCCCCCCGACCGGGCGGTGGTCCCCTTCACCGGCCGGCGCCCGGAGCTGGGCTGGCTCACCGACCTGCTGGCCGGGCAGCGGCGGGCGCAGCTGGTCGTCCTGAGCGGGCCCCCGGGCAGCGGGCGCCGGCGGCTGGTGAGCGAGGCCAGCTCCGGCCGGCGCGTCGTGACCGCCACCGCCCCGCCGGACGGCGCCCCCCTGGACCTGGTCCGCACCCTCGCCGGCGCGCGCGGCGGCGGCCGGGCCGAGCCCGTCGTCGTCGTGCCCCCGGGGGTCGAGGTGGACGCCGGCAGCGTCGGGGCGCTGCTGGACGGCGAGGGGCCGCCGGGCGCGGGCGGCGCCGTGGTGCTGCTCGAGGACGTCCGGGCCCCGGCCGCCCCCGGCGTCGGCGTGCGGCCCCCGCGCGTGGCCGGCCCGCGCGGGGCGGAGCTGCACCACCTGCCGCTGGGACCGCTGAGCGAGGAGGAGAGCGCCGAGCTGGCCGCCGGCGTCCTGGCCGGCGAGCCCGCGCCGTCGCTGACCGCCCGGCTGCAGGAGGAGTCCGGCGGGCTGCCCGGCCCCCTGGTGGCCGCCGCTACCGAGTGGGTGCGCGGCGGGCGGGTCGTCGCCACCACCGAGGGCCTGGCCCTGGCCCCGGCGCCCGGGGCCGCCCCCGCCGGCGACGACGCCGGCGTCCTGCTCAACCGCGCCGTCACCGAGCTGAGCGACGACGAGCTGGAGGTGCTGAGCCTGGCGGCGTTCCTCGACGGGCCGGTGACGCCCGCGGTGCTGCAGCCGCTGCTGACGGGCACCGACGGCACCGCGGTCGCGGCCGCGCGCGCCCTGGCGCACCTGGTCGACCTCTCGATGCTGCGCGCCGGGGCCGCCGGGTTCACCTGGCGGCACCCGCTGGTGCGCGACGCCGTGCGCGCCTGGGTGCGCCCGATGGTGCGCGTGGCCCTGCACCGGCGCATCGCCGGGGGAGCGGTCATCCCCGCCGAGCAGCGCGTGGAGCACTGGCTCGCCGCCGGGGAGCGCGCCCTGGCCTGCGGCGCGGCCCTGGAGGCGGCCACGGCGGCCACCACCCGCGGCGACTACGGCACCGCCCGCGCCGCGCTGCGGCGGGTGACCTCCCTGGGCGGCCTGGAGGGTGCCGCGCCGGTGGACGTGGTGGAGCTGTGCGAGCGCCTGGGCGACGCGTGCGCCCTGCTGCGCCGGCCCGATGAGGCCCGCGCCGCGTGGCAGGACGCCCTGCGCGCCGCCCTCGAGCACGGCGTGCCCGGCGCCGAGCGCCTGCGCGCGAAGGTCGTCGACCTCGAGGCGCGGGACTGGCTGGAGACCGGGCCGTCCTTCGACGGGCCGGCCGCCCTGGACGAGGGCACCAGCGTGGCGGCCGAGGTGACCCGCCGGGCCGGCGTGGGCCCGCTCGCCCCGGCCGACGAGGACACCGCCCGGCGCCTGGCCGCCGTCCTGGAGGCGGCCGACCGCGCCGGCGACACGGCGGTGGCGGTGGAGGCCCGCCTGCTGCTGTCGGGGGTCGTGCACCTGCCGCGCCGGGAGTTCCGCACCGCCCGGCGCCTGGCCACGGAGGCGGTCTCGCACAGCGTCGAGCCGCTCGTGCGCGCGCGGGCGCTGCTGCACGAGCACTTCGCCGACGCCCTGCTGGGCGGGGGCGCCCACGTGCGCGAGGAGCTCGCCGAGGCCGACGAGCTCGCCGGGCGCGCCGGCGACGAGCGGGTCGCGCGCAGCGCGCTGAACCTGCGCCTGGCGGTGGCGCACGACCTCGCGCTGCCGGAGCTGGAGGCCCTGCGCGAGCGCGCCGAGGAGCTGCTGGCCCGCGACCGCTCCCGCGGCGAGGGCACCAGCGGGCTGCTGGGCGTGGCGGCGCGGGTGCTGCTGGAGCGCGGCGCGGTGGAGCGGGTCGAGCGGCTGCTGGCCGAGCACCCGGTGGAGCTGGAGGCCGGCCACGGGGCGGTGCAGCTCGCCCAGCTCGCCACCGCCGCCGTGCTGCGCGCCCGCGGCGAGAGCGCCGCCGCCCAGCGCGTGCTGCAGGAGCTGCTGGCGGCCTCCGAGGCGTCCCGGTGCGTGCTGGTGGTGCCGGAGGCGGCCGCCAAGCTCGTGCTGCTGCTCGCCGACCGGGACCTGCCGGCGGCGGCGGCGGCCTTCGACCGCTGCGACCGCGCGCTGGGGGAGGCCACCGGCATGCCGCGCGAGGCGGTGCTGCGGCTGCTGGCCCGGGCGGCGGTGCGCCACGCCGCCGGGGAGGAGGCCCGCGCCGACGACGCGCGGCGCGACGCCGCCGCGACCGCGCGGGCGGCGGGGCTGGTGCACCTGCCGTCGGGGGTGTGGGTGGGCGCCGCCCGGCGCGCGCGCTGACCCCCTCGTCGTCCCCTCGTCGCTCCCTCGTCGCTCCCTCGTCGCCCCCTCGCTGCCCCCTCGTCGTCCCCTCGTGTCACCCCCACGGCCCCCTCAAGGCGCCGCCCCGCCGGGCCGATCACTACCCCGGGGCGTCGAGGGGCGGTGCCCCCGTGCGTCCCGCGGGGCGCGACGGAGGGAGCGAGATGAACGACGCGGGTGCCGCCGGCCGGCCCACCGACCCGTACGTGCCGGTCAACCTGCGGCCCGACGACGGGACCGTCGCCCCGCGCCGCGACGTCAGCGCGCTGCTGGCCAAGCTCACCGGTGCTGCGCCCACCGCCGACGTGCCCGCGCCCCGACCGGCCTCCCCGGCCCCGCCCGTCGCCGCCGCCCCCCTCGCGCCCGTCGCCGTCGCCCCCCCGGCGCCCGCGGCCGCCGCTCCCGCAGCCCGCCCCGCGACGCCCGGCCTGGCCGACGAGCTGGTGCGCCCCGCCGTGCCGCTGCTGGCCCCGGACCCGCAGCAGGCGCCGGCGGGCGAGGCGCCGCCCGCCCCCGGCGGCCCGGACGGGACCGCACCGGCGCTGAAGGTCAACGACGTCCTCATCGCCGGGCTGCAGGCCGGCGCCTCCGACATCCACCTCACCACCGGCGCCGTGCCCACCGTGCGCCTGTCCGGCGAGCTGACGCCGCTGGAGGGCTTCCCCAAGCTCACCCCGCCGGTGCTGCAGCAGGCCGTCTACGCGATCCTCACGCAGAAGCAGCGCGAGCAGTTCGAGGCGGCCCTGGAGCTGGACTTCGCCTACCAGGTGCCCGGGCACTCCCGCTTCCGCGTCAACGTCTACCGCCAGCGCGAGTCGATCGGCGCGGCGTTCCGGCGCATCCCCTACGAGATCAAGCCGCTGGAGGACCTCGGCGTCCCGCCGGTCGTGGGTTCCTTCGCGGGCCTGCAGCGCGGTTTCGTGCTCGTCACCGGGCCCACCGGCTCGGGCAAGTCCACCACCCTGGCCTCGATCGTCGACCTGGCGAACCGCACCCGCAAGGACCACATCATGACCGTGGAGGACCCGATCGAGTTCCTCCACCGCCACAAGGGCTGCCTGGTCAACCAGCGCGAGGTGGGGGAGGACACCAAGTCCTTCGCCAACGCCCTCAAGCACGTCCTGCGCCAGGACCCCGACATCATCCTCGTCGGCGAGATGCGCGACCTGGAGACCATCTCGGTGGCGCTGACCGCCGCCGAGACCGGCCACCTCGTCTTCGGCACCCTGCACACCCAGGACGCCGCGCAGACCATCGACCGCGTCATCGACGTCTTCCCCCCGCACCAGCAGCAGCAGATCCGCGTCCAGCTCGCCGGCGCCCTGCAGGGCGTGGTGTGCCAGACGCTGTGCAAGCGCGCCGACGGCCAGGGCCGCGTGGTGGCCACCGAGGTCCTCGTCGCCACCCCGGCGATCCGCAACCTCATCCGCGAGGGCAAGACCCACCAGATCGGCTCGGCGATGCAGGCCGGCGCGCAGTTCGGCATGCACACCCTCGACCAGCACCTCGCCGAGCTGGTGCGCACCCGCCAGATCACGTTCGAGCACGGCCTGGAGAAGTGCCACGCCGCCGACGAGTTCCGCCGCCTGACCGGCCGGTTCTGAGAGAGGACCCCAGATGGCCACCGCCACCAAGGCGCCCGCGAAGGCCGCGAGGGGCGCCAAGCCCGGGCAGCGGACGTTCGAGTACGCCGCCCGCGACCGCTCCGGCAAGCTCGTCAAGGGCACCCTGGAGGCCCCCGACCAGCAGTCCGTCGTCGGCCGCCTGCAGAGCCAGGGCCTGGCCCCCGTCTCCGTCACGCAGTCGAAGGCCGGGCAGGGCCTGCAGATGGAGATCAGCCTGCCCGGCTCCAACCGGGTCAAGCTGAAGGACCTGGCGCTGATGTCGCGCCAGTTCGCCACGATGGTCTCCTCCGGCCTGACGCTGCTCAGGGCGCTGTCCATCCTCGCGGAGCAGACGGAGAGCAAGAAGCTCGCCGAGACGCTGCAGGAGGTGCGCGCCGAGGTCGAGAGCGGCACCTCGCTGTCCACCGCGCTGGCCCGGTACCCGCAGGTCTTCCCCCCGCTGATGATCAACATGATCCGTGCCGGCGAGGTCGGCGGCTTCCTGGACCAGGTGCTGCTGCAGCTCGCGGAGAACTTCGAGTCCGAGGTCAAGCTGCGCGCGAAGGTGAAGTCGGCGATGACCTACCCGGTCGTCGTCTTCGTCATCGCCATCCTCGCCGTGGTCGGCATGCTGCTCTTCATCGTGCCGATCTTCGCGAAGATGTTCAGCGACATGGGCGGAGAGCTGCCGCTGCCCACGAAGATCCTCGTCGCGCTCTCGCACGGCTTGACCTTCGCCGGTCCTGGCCTGGTGGTCCTGGCGATCGTCCTGCCGGTGGTGTGGCGCAAGGTGAAGGACAAGCCGCGGGTCCGCAACGCCGTCGACCCGCTGAAGCTCAAGGTGCCGATCTTCGGCTTGCTGGTGCAGAAGATCGCCCTGAGCCGCTTCACCCGCAACCTGGGCACCATGCTGCGCTCGGGAGTGCCGATCCTGCAGAGCCTGGAGATCGTCGGCAACGCCAGCGGCAACGTGGTCATCGAGCGGGCGTCGATGGACGTCATGGAGAGCGTGCGCTCGGGCAAGTCGCTGGCCGCACCGCTGGCCGAGCACGCGGTCTTCCCCGCGATGGTCGTGCAGATGATGAGCGTCGGCGAGGACACCGGCGCGCTGGACTCGATGCTGCACAAGATCTCCGACTTCTACGACCAGGAGGTCGAGGCCACCACGGAGGCCCTGACCAGCCTGATCGAGCCGCTCATGATCGCTTTCCTCGGCGGCATCATCGGCGCGATGATCGTCGCGATGTACATGCCGATCTTCGGCGTGTTCAACCTCATCCAGTGATCCCCGACCGGCGCGACGACCGGCTCGACGAGGGGTTCACCCTCGTCGAGCTGCTCGTCGTCGTGGTGGTCCTCGCGGTCCTGGCCGCCGTCGCCGTGCCGGTGACGCTGGAGCACCGGCGCAAGGCGGCGGACGCGGGCGTCAAGACGGACCTGCGTGCGCTCGCCGAGGCCCAGGAGACCCACTACACGGACCACGAGACCTACCTGGCCGTCCCGGTGTCCTCGGCACCCGTGGTCATCGACCGCATCGACCTGTCGCCGGGCAACACCGTCTCCGTGACGCTCAACGCGCACGGCACGGCGTACTGCGTCACAGGGACCAACCTCCGCGCCTCCCACCCCTGGGTCTACCTCAGCTCCGCCGGCGGTCAGCAGCCGGCGTCGGTGACGTCCTGCCCCGCCTCGTTCTGAGCGCACCACCCCGACGGCCCGTGAGCTGGGTGCTCACGGGCCGTCGCCGTTCCCGGCAGGCCACTTGGCCCGTCCGGGTGAGCGGGTGAAGTCACCGCTCAAGGAGGCGTGGTGGACGGCCGAAGGACTGGGTACAAGAGCCGCCACACCGGATGCCCGGTGCGCGACCCGCGAGCGGCTCCGGTACTCACTGAAGGGGAGCGTCGAATGCTCGCTCGCATCCGCAAGTCGATGGAGGAGAAGGACCAGGGCTTCACCCTGATCGAGCTCCTCGTCGTCATGATCATCATCGGCATCCTGGCCGCCATCGCGATCCCGGTCTTCCTGAACCAGCGCAAGAAGGCCGTGGACTCGTCCATCAAGTCGGACCTGAAGACGATCGCCACCGCCCTGGAGACCAACTACACCGACTCGGGCACCTACACCGCCCCGACCGGCACCGCGCCGAACCTGAAGGTCGGCAGCGACGACGTGAAGGTCACCTCCGGCAACTCTTACACGGTCACCACCACCACCAACGGGTTCTGCATCGTGGGCTCCAACACGGACAAGGCCAGCCACGCCTGGGTCTACGACAGCACCAAGGGTGGCCAGCAGGCCGCCACCGTCACGGCCTGCTGACGTTGAGCAGCTGAGAACGCGACACCGCCGAGGAGGTGGGTGACCCCCCGGGATCACCCACCTCCTCGCACGTCCAGACCCGTCCCCGGACAGGAGCCCGCCATGCGCCAGCCCGAGCCGCACCCCGGCCGACGAGGAGCCGACGAGGGGTTCACGCTCGTCGAGGTCGTCGTCTCGATGCTCGTCTTCGCGGTCCTGTCCTCCGCGGTGCTGGCGCTGACCGTCAAGACCCTGCAGACCACGGACCTCGCGAGCGAGAAGCAGGTCGCCGCGAACCTCGCCGAGACGAAGAAGGAGTACCTGCTCGGCGCGGAGTGGGACCGGGTGAAGTCCGGTGCCGACGTCGTCGACGCCTCCGGCGCCCCCGTCGCGGCCGGTTCCACCGGGGTGGCCTACACGGTCACCACGAAGGTGACGCTCGTCCCCAGCACCGACAGCGCGTGCGCCTCCAACGGCGCGGACCTGACCCGCAAGAAGGTCGACGTCTCCGTCACCTGGCCGGGCATGCGCCCGCAGGACCTCGTCAGCAACGAGACGTTCCGCCGCGTCTACCAGAGCGACGCCGCGAGCAGCCCCGGCTCTCTCGGCTGGCAGGTCGACAAGCCCGTGCGCGGCAGCGGTGGGTCGTGGACGTACACCGGCGCCGCCGGCGTCAAGGGCACGCTCTACCGCGGCACCGCGGTGGTCGCCACGGCCGTCAGCGACGCCGACGGCTGCATGGTCTTCTCCGGCCTCGACAACGCCGAGTACCAGGCCGTCGTCGACGTGCCCGGGTACCTCGGGCAGGACAACGTGCAGCAGCAGAGGCGCAGCGGCACGGTCACCGCCGGCCGCATGACCGTCGTGGAACCCCTGCGCTACGCCGCCGCCGGGCAGGTCCAGCTGCAGCACCAGCCCGTCTCGGCGCAGTACCCCGCACCGGCCTCCCTGGGCAACTGGTCCGGGTTCGGGGCGGTGCTCTACGCGGACGCGGTCAGCGGCTACGACGAGCGTCCGTTGTGCACCGCGGTGCAGAACCCGCTGACGACCCCGTGCCTGGGCGCCGACGGCGCCGTCGGCCTGCTCTACCCCGCCAAGACGTACGCCGTGTACGTCGGCGCCTGCGCGGACACCAAGGCCACCACCACCGAGCCCACCCCGTCGACCGCGGCCCCGGCGACGGCCGTGCCCGTCAAGCTCGGAGCCGTGCAGTACAGCGTGGCGAAGGGGACCTCCGTCGGTGCGCTGAAGGTCACCGCCGAGCACGCGACCCACGACTCCTGCACCGGGCACACCGTCGACCTGGGCACCGCCACGGTCGGCACCACCTACCGGGTGGGGCTGCCGCTGGGGACGTGGACGCTGCGCGTGACCGACACCTCCACCGGGGCGTCGGCCACCACCACGACCACCGCGACCCCCACCGCGCCCACGACCACCACGACCCTGACGGCGAAGAAGTGATGCGTACCTGGATCCGCGCCCGCGGCGGCGCTACCGCCGGCGACGAGGGCCTGACCCTGGCCGAGACCGTCGTCAGCATGGCGATCGGGTCCCTGCTGCTCGCGCTCGTCGGGGCCTTCACCGTCAACCAGGTCCGCGCCCTGGACTACGCCGACGAGCGCGCCACGGCCACGACGCAGATGGCCAATGCGCAGGACCTCGTCGGCAAGCTGGCCCGGACCATGGCCATCAAGACGGCCGACCCGGTGGGCGACGTCCCGCTGGTGACCGCCGGTGGTGCCCGCATTGCCGGCCCGGTGGCGGCCGGGCCGGAAACTCTGGGGTTCTACACGTACCTCAACGTCCCGAACCCGACGCAGCCGCCCGCGGCGGGGGCGCTGCCCGAGGTGCGCGAAGTGTGGCTGTGGGTGCGCACCACCTCCACCGGGGCGCGCCAGCTGTGCGAGCAGACGCGGTTGCGGGCGCGGCAGGCGACGAACACGAAGCAGCTGGCGGCGGTGACGCCCGACCTGTCAAACCCGGCGAACCGCACCTGCCACCTGCTCGTGGACCGCCTCGCACCGGCCGACGCGGCGCAGCCGCTGTTCACCTACCTGCGCGCCAGCTACGACCCGCTGTCGGGCACGCCCACGGCGGCGGACGTCGTGGCGAACCCGGTCACCGCGGACCCCGACGACTTCCGAGCCCTGCAGGTGCACCTGCGGGTCCAAGGCGGGACCGGGAACCGCCCCGTGGTCCTGGAGAGCACCTCCATCACCCAGTTGATGAACAAGATCGGACGGAGGGCCGGCAATGCTGCGTAGGATCCGCAGGAACGACGACGCCGGGTTCACCATGCTGGCCGTGCTGGCCAGCATGGTGCTCATCATGGGCCTGGTGCTCGTGGGCATCGGCTACGCGGTCGCTGCGCACCGCTCCGCGCGCACGTCCCAGGACGCCAAGAGCGCGCTGTCTGCGGCGCAGGCGGGCCTGCAGGACTTCATCCACCGCCTGAACGCCTGCGAGGACTACTACGCCTACCCGAACCAGTCCTGCGTGAGCACGACTCCGAACCCGGCGATCCGCACCGCGCCGGCCGACACCAACGTCGCCGTCGTCCCGGGCACCGGCGGCGTCGAGCAGGCCGTCTACTCCCAGCGCGTCCTCGTCAGGCCCACCGACCTCAACAGCTCCGGCAAAGTGCGCGTCGAGGTCGTCGGGCAGGTCGTCAACAAGGACACCCAGCAGGTGCGCGAGACCGAGAAGCTCGTGGCGGACCTCGGCCGCGACGGCTTCCTGCGGTTCCTCTACTTCACCGACTACGAGACCTTCAGCCCGGCGAACACCCGTCTGCTGAGGACCCCCTTCACCGTCAAGCCGACCAGCAGCATCACGGTGCGCGACTACCGCACCGGCGCCACCCACACCCTGTCCGCCAACGTGACGTACACGGTCGCCCAGCCCACCCTCGACCAGGTGACCGCCGGCTGCGCGCGCTACTACTACAATGCGGACAACACGGTCCCCAACCGCGCCAACTTCCCCCGCACCATCACCGGGGCCGGCCTGCCGGCCGCAGGGGTGCAGTACTGGCCCGGCAGCACCTCCAGCGCCGGTGCCATCGGCAACTACCAGTGCCTGACGATCAACTTCAGCGGTACCGACACCTTCGACGGCCCGGTGCACACCAACGACGCGATGAGCATCAGCGGCCCCGTCACCTTCAAGGACGACGTGACCACCGGGTGGAAGCCCACCTCGGGCACTCCGTGGTACGGCACGGGCACGCCGTCCGGCGCGGGCAACAAGCCGGTCGGCGCCGGCCGCAAGGACCTGCCCTCCACCACCGACAAGCAGGCCGAGATCGCGGCCAAGAACGGGTGCGTGTACACCGGTCCTACTTCGATCGTCTTCCTCGCCAACGGGTCCATGAAGGTGCGCAGTCCTGCCACCAGGGGGGGCGATGTCAACACCGGCTGCGCCAACGTGGCCGGCAGCACCCTCATGAGCGACGAGCAGACCGTCAAGGGCCCCGCCAACGGCGTGGTCTACGTCAAGAAGAGCACCGCCGCCTCCGGCACCTGCCTCAGCTTCCAGAGCAACCCCCTGGACGTCACCAACTACGACAACGCGGGCTGCACGCGCGGTGACGCCTTCGTCCAGGGCACGGTGTCGGGCCGCTTCACCGTCGCAGCCGAGCACGATGTCATCGTCACCGACGACGTCCTCTACAGGGGTGGGACCGCAGGCACCGACGCTCTGGGTCTGATCGGGACCAACAACGTCGCCGTGTGGCACCCGGTCAACGCCGGGGGGCAGAACATCAATACCCCCGCGGACCTAGAGATCGACGCCGCGATCGCCTCCACGACGAACAGCTTCACCGTCCTCAACCACGACAAGGGCCTCAAGCTGGGTACCCTCACGATCCGCGGTGTCATCATCCAGCGCTACCGCGGTCCGGTCGCCACCGGCAGCGGCGTCGCCACGAGTACCGGCTACTCCAAGAACTACCTGTTCGACGACCGCCTCGAGGGCACCCCGCCACCGGCCTTCATCGAACCGAAGAACGACTCGTGGGACATCAAGTCCACGTCGATCCAGCAGTGAGCGCCCTGCTCACGGCCCTCGCCGGGCTGGTCGGCCTGGCGGTCGGCTCGTTCCTCAACGTCGTCGTCCACCGGGTGCCGCGGGGGGAGTCTGTCGTGGCCCCGCCCAGCGCGTGCCCCGGCTGCGGCAGCGGCATCCGGGCCCGCGACAACGTGCCCGTGCTGTCCTGGGTGCTCCTGCACGGCCGGTGCCGCGACTGCTCGGCGCCCATCAGCGCCCGGTACCCCGCGGTGGAACTGCTCACCGGTGCGCTCTTCGCAGCGGTGGCGGCTCTCGTCGGTGCCTCGTGGGCACTGCCGGCCTACCTGTACCTGGCGGCCGTCGCGGTCGCGCTGTCCTTCATCGACCTCGACGTGCACCGGCTGCCCGACGTCATCGTGCTGCCCTCGTACGCCGTCGCGGCCGTGCTCCTGCTGCTGGCGAGCTGGGGCACCGGTGACTGGACCGCCGCTGGCCGCGCGCTCGCGGGCGGAACGGCGCTGTACCTGCTGTACCTGGTGACGTTCCTCGTCAAACCGGGGGGCATGGGCTACGGCGACGTCAAGCTGTCCGGCGTCCTCGGCGCGTACCTGGGGTGGTGGGGCTGGGACGCCCTCGCCGTCGGTGCGTTCGCGGCCTTCCTCATCGGCGGAGCCGTCGCGCTCCTCGTCGTGCTGCTCGGCCGCGGTGGCCGGGGCACGCGCATCCCGTTCGGACCCTCCATGCTGGCCGGCGCGCTGGCCGCGCTGTTCGTCGCCGCACCCGTCGCGCACTGGTACCTCGGCGTCGTGGGCCTGGCTCCGTCCGCGTGACGGTGCAGCACGCACGGTCCGCACCGCTCAAGCGCAGTGGTGCACGGGCCGATCACCACAACGGCCCGCTGAACGCGGCCAGTGACCAGACGACGAAGGAGGCGACGTGCCCGGACGCACCGCCATCGGTCTCGACATCGGGACGTCGGGCGTTCGAGCCGCCGAGCTGTCCTACGGGCGCGGCGGCGTGACGCTCGAGAAGTTCGGGCAGGTCGCCCTCCCCGAGGGCGCGGTCCGCGACGGAGAGGTCGTCGACCGCGCCGTGGTGGCCGAGGCCCTGAAGACCCTGTGGAGGGGCAGCGGCTTCAAGGGCAAGAAGGTCGCCCTGGGCGTGGCCAACCAGCGCGTCGTGGTGCGCCAGGTCGACCTGCCCTGGATGCCGGCCGCTGAGCTCAAGGCGTCGCTGCCCCTGCAGGTGCAGGACTACTTGCCGCTGCCCGTGGCCGACTGCCTCATCGACTTCCACGTCACCGAGGAGATCGTCGACGGCGAGAGCCGGGTGCTGCGCGGCCTGCTCGTGGCCGCCGCCCGCGAGATGGTGATGGCCAACGTCGGCGCCGTCGAGGCCGCGGGCCTGCGCGCCACCAGCGTGGACCTCACGTCCTTCGCGGTGCTGCGCAGCGTCGGGCGCCCGAACGGGGAGGCCGCCACCGAGGCGCTCGTCGACATCGGTGCGCGCGTGTCCAACTTGGTGGTGCACTCCGGCGGTCAGCCGCGGTTCGTGCGCGTGCTGCTCAGCGGCGGTCAGGACGTCACCGACGCGATCTCCGAGCGCCTCGGCCTGCCCGGTCCGCTGGCCGAGGCCGTCAAGCAGCGCTCGATCGAGGGCGTCCCCGAGGACGAGCGCGCCCTCGCCGACAGCGCCGTGGACCTCATGCTCGAGGTCTTCGTCGACGACATCCGCAGCTCCATGAACTACTACGCCGCCTCCAACGGGGGTTTCCCCGTCGAGCGCGTCGTGCTCTCCGGCGGCGGTTCCCTGCTGCACGGCGTCGCCGAGCGGCTGGAGTCCGTGCTGCACAAGCCGGTGGTCCTGGCCGACCCCATCTCCGGCCTGCACGTGGGCCGCACCGGTCTCGACGAGCAGCAGCTCGCCGCCGTCCAGCCGCTGGCCGCTGTGCCGGTCGGCCTCGCCCTCGGAGTGATCTCATGAGCTTCCAGACCCTGGAGGCGGTGGCCGCGCGGACGCGCGTCGTGCGCGTGGACCTGCTGCCCCGCGAGTTCGAGGAGGCCCGCCGCGGGCGCCTGCTCAAGGCGGGGCTCGGCCTCGCCCTCGCCGGCGTCCTGGGGTTCGCCGGGGTCGCCCACTCCGTCAGCGCCGGGCACGTGGACGACGCGGCCCAGGAGCTGGCCGCCGAGCAGGCGCGCACCGCGCAGCTGCACGCCGAGCAGCAACCGTACGCCGACGTCCCCCGCGTCCTCGCGGAGGTCGAGGCCGTCGAGGCTGTCAGGACGCAGGTGAAGGCCGGTGCGGTGCCCTGGTACGCCTACCTGGACCAGCTGGCCAGCGGCGCGCCCGCGGACCTGTCGATGACCTCGGTGGAGTTCGCGACGAACGCCGCCGCGCAGGACGCCTCCGGCGCCGTCAGCGCCGCCGGGGAGCCCGGTGTGGGGGTGCTCACCGTCACCGGCGAGACCCGCACACCCGAGAAGGTCGCCGACTGGATGGACCAGGTCGCCTCGATCGAGGGCTTGTCCGAGCCGACGCTCAGCGACGCCACCCGCGCGGAGGACACCGGTGTGGTGACCTTCAACGCGACCGCGACCGTGAACGGCGACGCCCTCGCCGCGCAGCGGTGAGCGGCCGGACGACAGGGGGTTCGACGACATGATGCGCACGAAGAACACGGCGTGGATCGCGGGGACCGGTGTCCTCGCCCTCCTCGTCCTGGTGGCCACCTACTTCCTGGCGGTCGCGCCCAAGCGGGCCGAGGCCGCCGACCTGGCCACCCAGACGGCGGGAGTCCGGCAGTCCAACGACCGCCTCGCCGCCGAGACCGAGCAGTTGAGGGCGCAGTTCGCCACGCTCGACCAGCGCAGGGCCGAGCTCGCGGCCATCCGCGCCACCCTGCCCGACAGCGCCCAGGTCCCCGCCCTGCTGCGGCAGTTCTCCGGCTACGCCACCGCGGCCGGCGTCAGCCTGGACAGCGTGGCGCCCGGAGCGCCCGAACCCTTCGAGACCGGCGCCCAGACCGGCTCGACCGGCGTCACCGCCGTGCCGGTGACCACCACCGTGCGCGGCTCGTTCGCCGGCTCGGAACTGTTCTTGAAGATGGTGCAGGCCGACATGCAGCGCTTCTTCCTCGTGCAGTCCGTGTCCGTCAAGCGCGCCACCACCACCGGCGAGGTCGTCACCACCGTCACCGGTGACGTCTTCGTCCTGCAGGACGCGCACGCCACGTCCGCCACGTCCACCGGCACCTCCACCGGTGCCACCGCCCAGCAGGGCGCCACGACCAGCGACGCCACGGCGTCCACGACCGAGACGGTGAGCTGATGACCGGTCAGATGCCGCCCGAGCCCGCCGACGGCTTCGACGCGGCGCCCGCGCGCAGGGCGCTGGACGGCCGTGCGCTGCGGGCGCTGGTCGCCGGTGTCACCGGCGTGGCCGTCCTGGGAGCCGGTGCCGGCGCCTTCCTGTGGCTGAGCAGCGCCCCTGGCGCCGACGAGGCCGCCGCGGCCGTCCCTGGAGCCGTCTCGCGCCCCGCCCCCACGGTGAGCGAGGGCTCCACCCCCGCGGCGTTCGCCTTCGGCGGCCGCGACCTCTTCGCCCCCACCGTCGCGCCCCGGGACGCCGCGGTCGTCGCGAGCACCTCCGGGGCCGGAGCCACAAGTACCTCCTCCGGGTCCGGGTCCACCGGGACGTCGACCTCCGCCGGCACGGCGGTGCGCAGCACCGGCACCTCCGCCGGCACCTCCGCCGGCACCTCCGCAGGGACGTCCACCGGCAGTGCTCCGGGTCCCGCGGTCGTCCCCACCGTCCCGCGAGCGACGGCAGCCCCGGTCACCGGCACCCCGACGCCGCCGGTGACGGCTCCCCGCCCGTCCACCACGGTCACCACCCCCGCGCCCGCCGTGTCGCGCTCGACCGCGCCCGCCTGGGTGAAGCCCGGCATCACCTTCCTGGGGTGGGACGCGCAGCTGAACCAGGGCCGGTTCGAGATCGGCGCCGACGTGACCTACACCAAGAGCTTCGGCTCCGAGGCGGTCCTACCCGGGACCTCGACGCTCTTCTCGCCCAGCAAGGGCACCCCCACGACGCGGACGATGACGGACGACGAGAAGGCCTCCTGTCGCGCCGCCAACGGGACGGACCCGGCCAGCGCCGAGCAGCGCAACAACGCCACCGAGAACTGCACGTCGATCACCGAGACCGTCGTCAAGGCCGTGTTCAAGCCCACCAGCGGTCCCGACTGCGGCTGGGTGGTCCCGGAGGAGACGCGACTGCCGGACGCCGCCGTGGGCAAGACCTCCGGCACCGTGCGCGTCGTCGGCAAGCGCGGGGACCGCTACCTCGTGCGCGTCGACCGGCAGGAGGCCGTGTACCTGAAGAAGGACGACGCCCTGCCCGGCACCTCCCTCACCTTCGTCGGTGCCGGTGTCGCCGACCTCGAGCGCGCCGCCACTGCCCCGGAGGTGCTCGCGTTCAAGGACCCGGCCGGTATCACCTACTTCACCGTCATGGGCGCCGGGGAGGACGCGGGCGTCAGCTTCTGACGCCCGCGTCCTCCCGGTCCGACCCGCCGCCCCGACCACCACCAGCACTCCGCGGAGAACCCATGTCCATCAAGAAGACGCCCGGCCCCCGTCGCGCCGCGGCGGTGCTGGCGCTGGCGGCCACGGCCGGGACCCTCGTCGCCGGTGCGGCTGCGGCCACCCCCGTGCGCACCACCCCCGCGTACGGTCCCGACCGCTACGTCACCTCCGTCATGGCCGCGGACGACCCCACGGCCACCGCGTTCATCGTCACGGGCGAGAACTTCCCCGACGGCCTCAGCGCCGGCGCGGTCGCCGGCACGATCGGCGGCAACGTCTACCTGACGCCCCAGCGGCAGCTCACCCGGGAGGTCCGCGAGCAGGTCGTCTACGCCCAGCGGATCGTCGTGGTGGGCAGCGAGCGGGCCGTGGGCCCCGACGTCATGACGTGGCTGCGGCAGAACACCCGCGCTGAGCTGTCGCGCGTGGACGGGGTGGACCGGTACGCCACCGCGGCGAACCTCTCCCACCGCTTCTACAGCACACCGGCCGGCGCGGGCGACGAGCACGCCCACGTCGTCGTCGCCACCGGTGAGGACTTCCCCGACGCGCTCGCCGGCTCGGCCGCCGCCGCGCACGAGGAGTCTCCGCTGCTGCTCGTGCAGCGCGACGCCGTCCCGGCCGCCACCGCCGCCGAGCTGGTCCGGCTGCGGCCGCGCGCCATCAGCGTCGTGGGCGGGGCGGGCAAGGTCTCCGACGCGGTCCTGCGCGAGCTGCAGCGGTACACCGACGCGCCCGTCGACCGCATCGCGGGCGCCGACCGCTACGAGACGGCCGTCGCGGTCAGCCGCGCGTTCTTCGACACCGCCGACGACGTCGTCCTCGCCAGCGGAGCCGGCTTCGCCGACGCGCTGCCGGCCGGCGCGGCGGCGGGCCGTCGCGGTGGCCCGCTGCTGCTCGCACCGGGGGACTGCGTGCCCGAGTTCGTGAACCTGGAGATCGAACGGGTCGAGGCGGGGTACGGCCCCGGCGCGACCCGCCTCTACTCGGTCGGCGGCGCTCCCAGCTTCACGGAGCAGGCCGCCAAGCGCACCAACTGCCGGCCCGCCGGGGCCCCGGCGCTGAAGTACCTCGACGAGCTGCCCTGGCCCACCGGCAGCGCCCGCTTCGCCTCCGACCACGCGACCATGGCCGGCCGCTTCTACCCGCGCTCACCCGCGTACGACACCGACCCGCGCAACTCCGACTACCGCACGTGGAAGCTCGGGGCCGCGTACAGCCGGTTCACGATGGTCGCCGGTGTCGCCGACGGCAACACGTCCGGCACCACCTCGACGGTCGAGGTGTACGGCGACGAGAGGCTGCTCGCGCGGGCCGAGGTCCGCCGCGGCGCGCCCGCACCCTTCGACGTGGACGTCCGCGGGGTCGACAACCTGAAGATCGTCACCACCACCCCGGGCACGACCCCGGTCGTCGGCAGCCTGGCCACTACGGTGTACCTGGGCGACGCCGCCGTGCGCTGACCCCTGCGGCCGTTCCAGGGCCCCACCCCCGCCGGGGTGGGGCCCTGCGTCGTCCCCGCACGGCGGGCGGTCCGGTGGGGGCCGTAGGATCGTCGGGCCCGTCGAGAACCCACCTGCAGGAGCCCGCCCGTGATCGTCCTGGTCGGCTTCATGGGTGCGGGCAAGACCACGGTGGGTCGGTTGCTCGCCGGGCACCTGCATCTGCCGTTCACCGACACCGACGACGTGGTCGAGCAGCGCGCCGGCCGGCCGATCCCGGACGTCTTCCGCGCCGACGGCGAGGAGGTCTTCCGGGACCTGGAGCAGGCCGCCGTGGCGGACGTGCTGGCCGGCCCGGAGGCCGTGGTGTCCCTCGGCGGCGGCGCGTGCGGGCGCGCGGCGACCCGCCGGGCGCTGGCCGGTCACACCGTGGTGCACCTGCGGGTGAGCCTGGAGCAGACCCGCGCGCGCACCGGCGGCGACCCGAACCGCCCGGTGCTGCAGCGCCCCGACCTCGCCGACCTGCACGCCGCCCGTCAGCGCGCCTACGAGGAGGTCGCTACGGTCGGCGTGGCCACGGACGGGCGGACGGCCGAGGAGGTCGCCCGCGAGGTCCTGGCCCAGATCGAGCCGGCCGCCAGCGAGCCGGGACGTGCCGCGCCAGACCCGGAGGACCGATGACCGAGCCCAGCCAGACCACCGCACCCGTCCGGATCACCGTGCCGGGGGAGGCGCCCTACGACGTCGTCGTCGGGCGCGGCCTGCTGGGGGAGCTGCGCGGGCTGCTCGGCGAGAAGGTCGCCAAGGTCCTCGTCGTGCACCCGCGCGCGCTGCGCAGCACTGGCGAGGCCGTGCGCGACGACCTGGTCTCCCAGGGGCTGGAGGTGGTGCTCGCCGAGGTGCCCGACGGCGAGGAGGCCAAGTCCGCCGAGGTCGCCGCGTTCTGCTGGACGGTCCTGGGGCAGTCGGACTTCACCCGCTCCGACGCCGTCGTGGGCGTGGGCGGGGGAGCGGTCACCGACCTCGCCGGGTTCGTCGCCGCGACGTGGCTGCGCGGCGTGCGCGTCGTGCACGTGCCCACCACGCTGCTGGCGATGGTGGACGCCGCGGTGGGCGGCAAGACGGGCATCAACACCGCCGAGGGCAAGAACCTCGTCGGCTCCTTCCACCCGCCCGCCGGCGTCCTGTGCGACCTCGACGCCCTGGACACCCTGCCCCCGCACGACCTGCGCGCCGGCATGGCCGAGGTCGTCAAGTGCGGCTTCATCGCCGACCCGCGCATCCTGGAGCTCCTCGAGGCCGACGTGGCCGCGGCCGTGGACCCGCGCTCGCCGGTGCTGGCGGAGCTGGTCGAGCGGGCGGTGCGCGTCAAGGCGCACGTGGTGGGGGAGGACCTCAAGGAGTCCGACCTGCGGGAGATCCTCAACTACGGGCACACCTTCGCCCACGCCGTCGAGCTCGTCGAGCGCTACCAGTGGCGCCACGGCGCCGCCGTCAGCGTCGGCCTGGTCTACGTCGCGGAGCTGGCCCGCATGGCCGGGCGCCTCTCCGACGCCGACGCCGACCGGCACCGCGAGGTGCTGACCTCCCTGGGCCTGCCCGTCACCTACCGCGGGGACCGCTGGCCGCAGCTGCTGGACGCCATGAAGCGCGACAAGAAGTCCCGCGGCGCCCTGCTGCGCTTCGTGGTGCTGGACGGCATCGGCCGGCCCTCGCGGCTGGAGGGCCCGGACCCCGCGATGCTGCAGGCGGCGTACGCGGAGATCAGCGCCGGGTGAACCGCGGCGCCCGCCGTCGCGGCCCGTCGAACCGGGCCGCCGCGCGGGGGCGCGGTACCGCGGCGGCCGCGTTCGTGACGGTGGCAGCGGGCGGTGACCAGCGTGCTCGTCCCGCCGGGTGGCGCGGTGCCCGCAGCAGCACCACCAGCACCACCAGCAGCGGCACCAGCTGCCCGCCCGCGGAGAGCCACTCCGTCCCCGGGGCGACGTTCCGACTGACCTGGTAGGCGCTGAACACCGCCAAGGAGAAGGCGGGGGTTCGGCGCCCCGCCACGGCGTCCGCCACGACGGCCGCACCCGCCAGGGACGCCCAGTGGTAGTCCAGGACCTGGGGCTCCAGCGCCAGCCGTGCGGCGACGCACGCGTAGAGCCCCAGCGCCGGGCGCCTCGCGACGGTGGCCAGTGCCAGGACCACGACCAGGGCGAGCGCGAACTGCGTCAGGCGCGCCGTGCTCGGGTACGCCTCGCCGGCCCAGCCGGCGAGGCCGAGGGGCGTGCCCGTGAAGACCAGCGCGGTGGAGGAGGACACGGCCCTCAGCGCCCCCGGCGCGAGGGCGAACGGCAGCCACGGCAGGCCGGCGGCGAGGCCGGCGGCGAGTGCGCCGCGCAGCCTGCCGCGCCAGGTGGGCAGGGCGAGCACCAGTGCGACCAGGCCGACCGCCCACGGCTTGCCCCCCGCCGCCAGGCCGACGGCCAGCCCGCACGCCACCGCCCGTCCGTGCAGCAGCGCTCGCAGCCCCACGGCGGAGAGGAGGACCACAGCCACGTCCTCCGGGTGGGTGTACGTGGTGCAGAACTCCGTCCACACCGGTGCCGCCAGGCAGCCGCCCACGACCACCGCGATCCTCCGCCGCTGGACGGGCACGCCGACGTGCGCGGCGCAGTCCTCGGCCAGCCCGGCCACCCCGGCCAGGGCGAGACCGCTGAGCACCGCGACGGTGCACCCGCCCACCGCGTTCGGCAGCAGGGCCAGGGGGGTGGCCACCAGCAGCGGCAGCGGACCGATCCAGGTGCCCGGGTGGGCGGCGTAGAACTCCCACGGGCGCACCCGCGGGTCCAGCCCGGCCAGCACGCGCGCGGCCTCCTGGAAGTACCACCAGTCGTCCGGTGCCCCGGAGACCAGCAGGTTCGTGACGACCACCGCCAGGGCGGCCAGGGCGACGACGGCGAACCGGTGCCGCAGCAGCCCGTCCGCGAGCCTCAGCACGTCGGCCCCACCTGCGCCGGAACCCGACCGGGGAGGGGCCACCGCACCAGCAGCGCCAGCCCCGCCACCAGCGGCAGCGCCTGCAGGGCGCCGATCAGCGCGGCGTCGTCAGCCAGCCAGCGGGCGTCGTACAGCACCAGCACCGTCGCCGCGGTCAGCCAGGGCCCCCGTCCCCGCCGGCGCAGCAGGTCGGCCGCCAGCGCCGCCAGGGCCAGCGTGGCGAAGTAGTAGTCCCACGCCTGCGGCTCCAGGGCCAGGCGGGCGGCCACGGCCAGGAAGGCGCCGAGCTGCCAGCGGCCGCGGGCGACGGCCAGGGCGCACACCGCGACGGCGAGCGCGAACTGCGCCGGCCGCACCCACCCCGGGACGGGGCCGGTGACCCCCAGCAGGGTGAGCGGGGACGTCGTCCACACGTCAACGCGGAAACCGCTCAGGGCGCTCCACGTCCCCCGCGCACCCAGCAGGAACGGCAGCCACGGCAGCGCGGCGACGGCGCCGGCGAGGACCGCGGCGCCCCAGCGCGGGGACGCGCCCGCCCGGGACGCCGCGGCCAGCGGCAGCAGACCCACCGCCCACGGCTTGCCCGAGGCGGCCAGGCCCAGCAGCACGGCCGCTCGCAGGTGGCGCCCACGCACCACGCACAGCAGCGCCCCAGCGAGCGCGACGCCCACCAGCGCGTCGTCCGGGTGGGCGTACTCGGCGGCGAGCCGCCACCAGTAGATGCTGGCGAACGCGCCCGCGGCCAGGGTCGTGACCGGTAGCCACGGGTCGGGTCCCAGCACCGTGCGGGCGCTCGCCTCCAGCAGCGCGCAGCACAGCGGCAGGCACATCGCCAGCACCGCGGCCGTGACCGTCCCGCCCACCGTCCCCGGCAGCAGGGTGGCCGGGGCGGTCACCAGCAGCGGCAGCGGCCCGACCTGGGTGGCGGGCAGCGCCTCGTACAGGTGCAGCGGCGCCGTCGCGGACCGACCCAGGAGCACCTCGGCCGCTTGCTGGAAGAAGGGCCAGTCCCCGGGAAGCGCTCCGCCGCGCAGGTGCCACAGCGCCGGGATCAGCGCCGCCAGCGCCAGGAGCGCGAAGCGGCCCCGGGCCAGCGCTGTCAGCCGGCGCGGCGGCGCGTCGGGCACCGTCCAGCGCGTCGTCGGAGTAGGCACGAGGGGTGATCGGCACGATCCGTCGGGGACCGTAGTCCGCCGCGGCCGCAGGACGTCCTCGACGCCGCTCCGGAGGTGGAGGAGAAGCACCGGACGGTGCCCCGCCCCCGCGGGTCGTGCCCGCCCAAGCAGTACCCCATTGGGGCGGCGTGCAGCACCGCCACGTCGCTGCGCGCTTCGGCCACGTCCAGCAGCGCCACGCCGGGCGCGTAGCTGCCGTGCAGGTTCCGGTGCGCCTCCTGGACGCTCGCCACGCCGCGCAGGTCCGTGCTCACCCGCGCGTCCGCCGCTTCCGCGCGCCGGTGAAGCAGGGTGGGGACCGCCACCGTCGCCACCAGGCCCGTGGAGCCCAGGCCGAGGACCGCACCGACGACGTCGGTGAGGACCCTGCCCCGGTCGTCACCGCGGTGCGCCCTCGCGGCACTGCGGCGGGGTCAGCGGCAGTGGGCCGCGGGACCGTCCTCGGTGGCGTGGCGCAGCACCCCGCGGGCCCGGGCGAGCAGGCAGAAGCCGTCCGGGCCGGCGGAGACCACCCGCACCCGCGTGGACGGGCGCCCGCCGGGCAGTTGCGCGAGGTCGCCGGCGTAGGTGCCGTACAGGTCGTGGTGCGTGCGCTGGGCCTGCGCCGCGACCCGCAGGTCGTGCAGCAGCACCGCCGCCACGGCCCGGTCGTGCGCGGCCAGCGCGTGCGGGGGCAGCAGCACCGCGCCGGCCACCGCCGCGGCCAGGACCGCGGCGCGCGCCGCCGCCCGCCGCGCGCGGGCGCGGGTGCGCCGCCGCGCCAGGGCGAGCGCGACCACCGGCTGCGCCGGGCCGCCGGCGCGCGCGGGGGGCGCGCAGCCCGTCCGCTGCTCGGGCACGGGCGACCTCCTCGGCGATCTGCGCGGCGGTGTGCGCGGGACGGCCCGGGTGGGGGCCGACGCGTCCCCATCGGCGCGCCGGCGGGCGGGCTGAGCGGTGCGCGACCCGCGCGGGGAGCCGGGTGGTGCCGCTCGTCGGTACGATGGCGTCACCACACCCGCGCCCGGTCCCGGTCCGCGGGACGCACGGACGACGAGACGGACTGAGAGACGACGTGGCATCGACGAACGACCTGAAGAACGGCACCGTGCTGAACCTCGACGGCAACCTGTGGTCGGTGGTCGAGTTCCAGCACGTGAAGCCCGGCAAGGGCGGCGCCTTCGTGCGGACGAAGCTGAAGAACGTCCTGTCCGGCAAGGTCGTCGACCGGACCTTCAACGCCGGCAGCAAGGTCGACACCGCGACCGTGGACAAGCGGGACATGCAGTACCTGTACCGCGACGGCGAGGACTTCGTGTTCATGGACTCCTCGACCTACGACCAGATCACCATCCCGCAGGCCACGGTCGGCGACGCGGCGAACTGGATGCTGGAGAGCCAGGAGGCGATCGTCGCCACCCACGAGGGCACCCCGCTGTACGTGGAGCTGCCGGCCTCCGTGGTCCTGGAGATCACCTACACCGAGCCCGGTCTGCAGGGCGACCGCTCCACCGGCGGCACCAAGCCGGCCACGGTGGAGACCGGTGCCGAGATCCAGGTGCCGCTGTTCCTGGAGCAGGGCACCAAGGTCAAGGTCGACACCCGCACCGGGGACTACCTCGGCCGCGTGAGCTGACGTGGCGGCCCGCCGCAAGGCCCGTCGCCGCGCGCTGGAGGTCCTCTTCGAGGCCGACCAGCGCGGCCTGGACCCGCTGACCGTGCTCAGGGACAAGATCCTGCGCGCCGACCCGCCGGTGGGGGAGTACGCCTCCACGCTCGTCGAGGGCGTCGTGGCCGAGCTGCCCCGCATCGACGAGGTGCTGTCCACCTACTCGATGGGCTGGACGGTCGACCGGATGCCCGCGGTGGACCGCGCGGTGCTGCGCATGGGCGTGTGGGAGGTCCTGCACGCCGACGACGTGCCCGACCACGTGGCCATCAGCGAGGCCGTGGAGCTGTGCCAGGAGCTGTCCACCGACGAGTCCCCGCGCTTCGTCAACGGCCTGCTGGCGCGCGTCGCGGAGCTGAAGGAGACCCTCACCGCCTGAGGCGCGCCCGCCGCCCCCGTCCGCGCACCGCGGCCGGGGGCCGGCGCGCGCCCGCCCTCGCCGCTCCGGACGCCCGGCGGCCCGTGCACCGCGCGCACCACGCACGACGGCCCGGCCACCCCTCGCGGGGTGACCGGGCCGTCGCGCGTCCGGTGGGTGGGTGGGTCAGCCGTGCTCGACGGCGCGCCGCGCGTCGGGGTTGAGCACGCCCCAGGCGATGAACTCGTCGCACAGGGTGGTGGCCGGCACGTCGTAGATGACGGCCAGGGTGCGCAGGTCGTCGGCGCGGATGCTCAGCACCCGGCCGTTGTAGTCGCCGCGCTGGGACTGGATGGTCTTCGCGTAGCGGTCGAGGGGGCCGGCCTTCTCGGCGGGCACCTCCTGCAGGCGCTCGAGGTCGAGCACGAGCCGCGCCGGCGGCTCGGTGCTGCCCTGCGGGGCGCCTTCGGGGAGGAGGGCCGAGACCGGGACCCCGTAGAAGTCCGCGAGCTCTGCGAGCCGCTGGACGGTCACCGCACGGTCGCCGCGCTCGTAGGAGCCCACGACGACGGCCTTCCACCGTCCCTCGGACTTCTCTTCGACGCCGTGCAGGGACAGCCCCTGTTGGGTACGGATGGCGCGAAGGCGCGATCCGAGTGCGCGGGAGTAGTCCGATGCCATGCCGAGAATCGTCACGGAGCGTGAAGACCTTCGTCAAGCTGACCCACCGTGAACGGCCGCTCTCCGTGGGATTTCCACCCTCTCGGCACCAGTGCTGTCACTGCGCGTGAGCGTTTGATCTCACAACGACAGTGATCGGGCCCCGCGGGCACCCCCCGCGGGTCGCACCGGGCCACCTGTAGGGTGGCGCTCACCGCGGCCCGCTCCCCGGGCCGTGCGAAGACGTCCTTTAAGGAACCGTCCCGTGAGGCGGGGAAGGAGGTCGGTGGTGACTGCTGCCCGGCGTGTCCTGCTCGAAGCAGCGGACGTCCAGCGGGCGCTGACGCGCATCGCCCACGAGCTGCTCGAGGCCAACAAGGGCCCGGACGACCTGGTGCTGCTGGGCATCCCCACCCGCGGGGTGCCGCTGGCCCGGCGCCTGGCGGCCCGCATCGCCGAGGTCGAGGGCGCGCGGGTGCCCGTCGGCTCCCTGGACGTGACGATGTACCGCGACGACCTGCGCCGCAACCCCACCCGCGAGCTGCTGCCCACCGAGCTGCCCGTCGGCGGCGTCGACGACAGGGTGGTGGTGCTCGTGGACGACGTGCTCTACTCCGGCCGCACGGTGCGCGCCGCCCTCGACGCCCTGTCCGACCTGGGCCGCCCGCGCGCGGTGCGCCTGGCCGTCCTCGTCGACCGCGGCCACCGCGAGCTGCCGATCCGCGCCGACCACGTCGGCAAGAACCTGCCCACCTCCTCCGCCGAGCGCGTCAGCGTGCTGCTCGCCGAGCGCGACGGGCGCGACGCGGTGGAGATCAGCACGCCCGCCCCGGCCGGCGGTGAGCGCTGATGCGCCACCTGCTCTCGGCCGCCGACCTCGACCGCGGGGCCGCCGTGCGCGTGCTCGACGTGGCCGAGCAGATGGCCGCCACCCAGCGCCGCGAGATCAAGAAGCTGCCCGCGCTGCGCGGGCGCACCGTGGTCAACCTCTTCTTCGAGGACTCCACCCGCACCCGGACCTCCTTCGAGGCCGCCGCCAAGCGGCTGTCGGCGGACGTCATCAACTTCTCCGCCAAGGGCTCCAGCGTCTCCAAGGGCGAGTCCCTGAAGGACACCGCGCTGACCCTGGAGGCCATGGGCGCCGACGCGGTCGTCGTGCGCCACCCCGCCTCCGGCGCCCCGCACCGCCTGGCCCACGCCGGCTGGTCGCGCGGCTCGGTCGTCAACGCCGGCGACGGCACCCACGAGCACCCCACCCAGGCGCTGCTGGACGCCTACACGATGCGCCGGCACCTGCGCGCCGGCGACGGCGGCCACGGGCTGGGCCGCGACCTCGAGGGCGTGCGCGTCGTCGTCGTCGGCGACGTGCTGCACTCGCGCGTGGCGCGCTCGAACGTGCTGCTGCTGCACACCCTGGGCGCGCACGTCACCCTCGTCGCCCCGCCGACGCTGCTGCCGGTGGGCGTGGGCACCTGGCCCTGCGCGGTCTCGCACCACCTCGACGAGGCGCTGAGCACCGGCGCCCCGGACGCGGTGATGATGCTGCGCGTGCAGGCCGAGCGCATGACCACCACCGGCGGGGGCTTCTTCCCCTCCGCGCGCGAGTACAGCCGCCGCTACGGCCTGGACCGCCGCCGCGCCGCCCTGCTGCCCGAGCACGCCATCGTCATGCACCCCGGCCCCATGAACCGCGGCCTGGAGATCTCCGCCGACGCCGCCGACAGCGCCCGCTCCACGATCGTGGAGCAGGTCGGCAACGGCGTCGCCGTGCGCATGGCGGTGCTGTACCTGCTCCTGGCCGGGGAGGCACCGGCCGCACCCACCCCCGGAGGCGACTCGTGAGCACCACCCTGGTCACCGGAGCGCGCCCGCTGGGCGGTGAGCCCGCCGACCTGCTGCTGCGCGACGGGCTGATCGCCGAGGTCGGCCCCGGCCTGAGTGCCCCCGAGGGGGCGCGGGTCCTGGACGCCACCGGCCTGGTCGCCCTGCCCGGCCTGGTCGACCTGCACACCCACCTGCGCGAGCCGGGCCGCGAGGACGCCGAGACCGTCGAGTCCGGCACCCGCGCCGCCGCCCTGGGCGGCTACACCGCCGTCTTCGCCATGGCCAACACCTACCCCGTGGCCGACACCGCCGGCGTCGTGGAGCAGGTGCAGCGCCTGGGCGAGCAGGCCGGCTGGGCGCAGGTGCGGCCCGTGGGCGCGGTCACCACCGGCCTGGCCGGGCAGCAGCTCGCCGAGCTGGGCGCCATGGCCGACTCCGCCGCCGCGGTGCGCGTCTTCTCCGACGACGGCCACTGCGTCTCCGACGCCGTGCTCATGCGCCGCGCGCTGGAGTACGTCCGCGCCTTCGACGGCGTGATCGCCCAGCACGCCCAGGAGCCGCGCCTGACCGAGGGCGCCCAGATGAACGAGGGCGCCGTCTCCTCCGTGCTGGGGCTGCGCGGCTGGCCCAGCGTGGCCGAGGAGGCGATCATCGCCCGCGACGTGCTGCTGGCCGACCACGTCGGCTCCCGCCTGCACGTGTGCCACCTGTCCACCGCCGGCTCGGTGGAGATCGTGCGCTGGGCCAAGGCGCGCGGCGTGCGGGTCACCGCCGAGGTCACCCCGCACCACCTGCTGCTCACCGACGAGCTCGTGCGCGGCTACGACCCCGTCTACAAGGTCAACCCGCCGCTGCGCACGCAGGCCGACGTGGAGGCCGTGCGCGAGGGCCTGGCCGACGGCACCATCGACGTCGTCGCCACCGACCACGCCCCCCACCCGGTGGAGGCCAAGGACTGCGAGTGGGCCGCGGCCGCCATGGGCATGACCGGCCTGGAGACCGCCCTGTCGGTCGTGCAGTCCACGATGGTGGACACCGGCCTGCTCACCTGGGCCGACGTGGCCGACCGCATGTCCGCCGCGCCCGCGCGCATCGGCGGCCTGGCCGGGCAGGGCGCGCCGCTGGCCGCCGGCAGCCCCGCCAACCTCGTGCTGCTCGACCCCGCCGCGCGCTGGACGGTCGAGCCCGAGCGCATGGCCACCGCCGGGCGCAACTCGCCCTTCCGCGGCACCGAGCTGCCCGGGCGCGTGGTCGCCACCTTCTTCCGCGGCCGCGCCACCGTGCTCGACGGCCGGCTCGCCGCGCCGCACGGGGAGGGGGAGCGGCCGTGAGGTTCGTCTGGACGATCGTCCTGCTCGTCGCGCTGCTGCTGCTGTGGCGGATGATGTTCGCCGGCTACCGCGGGCGCGCGCTGCGGCAGAAGACGCTGCCGCGCCCGATCGGCTCGCGGGACTGGGAGGGCATGCGCGACGCCTTCGAGGGCGTGTACGTGTCCACCACCGACGCGGAGAACGCCCTGGACCGCATCGCCGCCCACGGCCTGGGCACGCGCAGCGCCGTCGCCGTCGGCTTCGTCGACGAGGGCGTGGGCTTCCTGCGCCAGGGCGCGCGCTCGTTCGTGGTGCCCACCGCGGACGTGGTGGGCGTCGGGCACGGCCCGGGCATGGTGGGCAAGTGGGTCGGGCGCAGCGACGGGCTGGTGGTGCTGCGCTGGCGGCTGGGGGACCGCGTCGTCGACACCGGCGTCAAGCCCCGCCACCCGGCCCAGGGGGCCCGCTTCGCCGAGCAGGTGGAGCGGATGGTGCGCGGCGCGCGCACCGAGGAGAACGAGCGCAGCAGGCGCGAGGACGAGGACGACGGAGGTGCCCGGTGAGCGAGGCGACGACCCAGGGCCGCGGGGCCCGCGGCGCGGCGGTGCTGGTGCTGGAGGACGGCCGCACCTTCCGCGGCCGCGCGTACGGCCGCGTCGGTGAGACCGTCGGCGAGGCCGTCTTCTCCACCGGCATGACCGGCTACCAGGAGACCCTCACCGACCCCAGCTACCACCGCCAGGTCGTCGTGATGACGGCCCCGCACGTGGGCAACACCGGCTACAACGACGAGGACGCCGAGTCCGGGCGCATCTGGGTCGCCGGCTACGTCGTGCGCGACCCCGCCCGGGTGCCCTCGAACTGGCGCTCGCGCCGCTCGCTGGAGCAGGAGCTGGACGCGCAGGGCGTCGTGGGCATCTCCGGCGTCGACACCCGCGCGCTGACGCGGCACCTGCGCGAGCGCGGCGCCATGCGGGTCGGGGTCTTCTCCGGCGAGGCCGCCCAGCGCCCCGCCGAGCAGCTGCTCGAGGCGGTGCGCACCGCCCCGGCGATGGTCGGCACCGACCTGGCCTCGCTGGTCACGACCGCCGAGCCCTACGTCGTGCCCGCCGCCGGCGAGCGCCGCTTCACCGTCGCCGCGGTGGACCTGGGCATCAAGTCGATGACGCCGCAGCGCCTGGCCGAGCGCGGCGTGGAGGTCGCCGTGCTGCCCTCCACCGCCACGCTGGAGCAGGTGCTGACCTCCGGGCCCGACGGCTCCGCCCCCGACGGGGTGTTCTTCTCCAACGGCCCCGGCGACCCCGCCGCCGCCACGCACGAGATCGAGGTCCTGCAGGGCGTGCTGGAGCGCCGCATCCCGTTCTTCGGGATCTGCTACGGCAACCAGCTGCTCGGCCGCGCCCTCGGCTTCGGCACCTACAAGCTCAAGTACGGCCACCGCGGCATCAACCAGCCCGTCATGGACCTGGCCACCCGCAAGGTCGAGGTCACCGCCCACAACCACGGCTTCGCGGTCGAGGGCAAGGCCGGGGAGGTGCGCCAGACCCCCTACGGGCGCGCCGAGGTCAGCCACGTCGGCCTCAACGACGGCGTCGTGGAGGGCCTGCGCTGCCTGGACGCCCCCGCCTTCAGCGTCCAGTACCACCCGGAGGCCGCGGCCGGCCCGCACGACGCCTCCTACCTGTTCGACCGGTTCGTCTCCCTCATGGAGGGGACGCCCGCCGCGCAGCTCGTCGACGACACCGGCGCCGCCGACACCACCGAGAACGACCCGACCGAGAAGGACGCCTGATGCCCCGCCGCACCGACATCTCCTCGGTCCTCGTCATCGGCTCCGGGCCGATCGTCATCGGCCAGGCCGCGGAGTTCGACTACTCCGGCACCCAGGCGTGCCGGGTGCTGAAGTCCGAGGGCCTGCGCGTGGTCCTGGTCAACTCCAACCCGGCGACGATCATGACGGACCCGGAGATGGCCGACGCCACCTACGTCGAGCCCATCACCCCCGCCACCGTCGAGGCGATCATCGCCAGGGAGAAGCCCGACGCGCTGCTGGCCACCCTCGGCGGGCAGACCGCCCTGAACACCGCGATCGCGCTGTACGAGAACGGCGCGCTGGAGCGGCACGGCGTCGAGCTCATCGGCGCCGACGTCGACGCCATCAAGCTCGGCGAGGACCGCCTGCTGTTCAAGGGCGTCGTGGAGCGCTGCGGCGCGGAGTCCGCCCGCAGCCACCTGTGCCACTCGATGGACGAGGTGCTCGCCGCCGCCGGCGACCTGGGCTACCCGCTGGTGGTGCGCCCCAGCTTCACCATGGGCGGCCTGGGCTCCGGCTTCGCCTACGACGAGAGCGACCTGCGCCGCATCGCCGGGCAGGGCCTGCACCACTCCCCGGTCACCGAGGTCCTCCTGGAGGAGTCGATCCTGGGCTGGAAGGAGTACGAGCTGGAGCTGATGCGCGACCGCGCCGACAACGTCGTGGTCGTCTGCTCCATCGAGAACTTCGACCCCATGGGCGTGCACACCGGCGACTCCATCACCGTCGCGCCCGCCATGACGCTCACCGACCGCGAGTACCAGCGGATGCGCGACATCGGCATCGCCGTCATCCGCGAGGTCGGCGTCGACACCGGCGGCTGCAACATCCAGTTCGCGGTGAACCCCGAGGACGGGCGCATCATCGTCATCGAGATGAACCCGCGCGTCTCGCGCTCCTCGGCGCTGGCGTCCAAGGCGACCGGGTTCCCCATCGCCAAGATCGCCGCGCGCCTGGCCGTGGGCTACACCCTGGACGAGATCCCCAACGACATCACCCGCTCCACCCCGGCCAGCTTCGAGCCGACGCTGGACTACGTCGTCGTCAAGGTCCCGCGGTTCGCCTTCGAGAAGTTCCCCGCAGCCGACCCCACGCTGACCACGACGATGAAGAGCGTCGGCGAGGCCATGGCGCTGGGCCGCAACTTCACCGAGGCCCTGCAGAAGGCGCTGCGCAGCACCGAGAAGCGCGGCGCGCAGTTCAGCTGGGCCGGCGACCCCGGCGACCTGCGCGACCTGCTGCACCGCGTGCGCCAGCCCACCGACGAGCGCATCGGGCTGGTCATGCGCGCCATCCGCGCCGGCGCCACGCCCGAGGAGCTGTTCGAGGCCACCCGCATCGACCCGTGGTTCCTGGACCAGATGTTCCTGCTCGACGAGATCGCCGTCGAGGTCCGCGAGGCCGACGAGCTGACGCCGGACCTGCTGCGCCACGCCAAGCGCCACGGCTTCTCCGACGTCCAGATCGGCGAGCTGCGCCACATGGACGAGGCCGTGGTGCGCGGGGTGCGCCACGCCCTGGGCGTGCGCCCGGTCTACAAGACGGTCGACACCTGCGCGGCGGAGTTCGCCGCCTCCACGCCGTACCACTACTCCAGCTACGACGAGGAGGACGAGACCCGCCCGCGCGAGAAGCCGGCGATCGTCATCCTCGGCTCCGGGCCCAACCGCATCGGCCAGGGCGTGGAGTTCGACTACTCCTGCGTGCACGCCAGCTTCGCGCTGCGCGACGCCGGGTTCGAGACCGTCATGGTCAACTGCAACCCCGAGACGGTCTCCACCGACTACGACACCTCCGACCGGCTGTACTTCGAGCCGCTGACGCTGGAGGACGTCCTGGAGGTCGTGCACGCCGAGACGCGCTGCGGCCCCGTCGCCGGCGTCATCGTGCAGCTGGGCGGGCAGACCCCGCTGGGCCTGGCCGCCAAGCTGGAGGAGGCCGGCGTGCCGATCATCGGCACCTCGCCGGCGGCCATCGACCTGGCCGAGGAGCGCGGCGCCTTCGGCCGCGTGCTCGAGCGCGCCGGCCTGATCGCCCCCAAGCACGGCACCGCCGCCTCCTTCCCCGAGTCCCGGGCGATCGCCGAGGGCATCGGCTACCCGGTGCTGGTGCGCCCCAGCTACGTCCTGGGCGGGCGCGGGATGCAGATCGTCTACGACGAGGCCTCCCTCGAGGAGTACATGGCCACCGCCACCGAGGTCTCCCCGGAGCGCCCGGTGCTGGTGGACCGCTTCCTCGACGACGCCGTCGAGATCGACGTCGACGCCCTCTTCGACGGCGAGGAGATGTACCTCGGCGGGATCATGGAGCACATCGAGGAGGCCGGCATCCACTCCGGCGACTCCGCGTGCGTCATCCCCCCCGCCACGCTGGGCCGCGCCGAGCTGGAGCGGGTGCGCCGCAGCACCGAGGCCATCGCCCGCGGCGTGGGGGTGCGCGGCCTGCTCAACGTGCAGTTCGCCCTGGCCGCCGGGGTGCTGTACGTCCTGGAGGCCAACCCGCGCGCCTCGCGCACCGTGCCGTTCGTCTCCAAGGCCACCGGCGTGCCGCTGGCCAAGGCCGCCGCCCGGCTCATGGCCGGCACCCCCATCCGCGAGCTGCGCGCCGAGGGCCTGCTGCCCGCGCGCGGCGACGGCGGGGTCCTGCCGCCCTCCTCGCCGGTGTCGGTGAAGGAGGCCGTGCTGCCCTTCGCGCGCTTCCGCACCGCCGACGGTCAGGTCGTGGACTCCCTGCTGGGCCCGGAGATGCGCTCCACCGGCGAGGTCATGGGCATCGACGCGGACTTCCCCACCGCGTTCGGCAAGTCCCAGACCGCCGCCTACGGCGGGCTGCCCACCTCCGGCACCGTGTTCATCTCGGTGGCCGACCGCGACAAGCGGGCGATGGTCTTCCCCGTCAAGCGACTGGCGGACCTCGGGTTCACGCTGCTGGCCACCGAGGGCACCGCCGACGTGCTGCGCCGCAACGGCATCTCCTCCACCGTGGTGCGCAAGCACTCCGAGGGCACCGGCGAGGGCGGGGAGCCGACCATCGTGGAGCGCATCGGCGCCGGGCAGGTCGCGATGGTCGTCAACACCCCCTCGGGCAACCAGGCCCGCGCCGACGGCTACGAGATCCGCGCCGCCTCCACCGCCGTCGGCGCCCCGATCATCACCACCGTGCAGGAGCTGTCCGCGGCCGTGCAGGCCATCGAGGCGGTGCGCGCCGGGCACGGCACGAACGTCGCCCCGCTGCAGGAGCACGCCGCGGCGCTGGCCGCCGCCTGGGAGGGGTTCCACGCGTGAACGCCCCGGGGCCCGCGGCCGGGCGGCGCTTCGGCGCCCGCTTGGCCGCGGCCGTCGCCGAGCACGGCCCGCTGTGCGCCGGCATCGACCCCCACGCCGCCCTGCTGGCGGCGTGGGGCCTGCCCGACGACGCCGCCGGCGTGGAGCGCTTCGGGCGCACCGTCGTCGAGGCGCTCGCCGGGTCGGTGGCGGCCCTGAAGCCGCAGGCGGCGTTCTTCGAGCGGCACGGCTCGCGCGGCCTCGCCGCCCTGGAGCGCGTGATCGCCGACGCCCGCGACGCCGGGGTCCTCACGCTCGTGGACGCCAAGCGCGGCGACATCGGCTCCACGATGGCCGCCTACGCCGACGCCTTCGCCGGGGACTCCCCGCTGGCCGGCGACGCCGTCACCGCCTCCCCGTACCTGGGGTTCGGCTCCCTGCGCCCGCTGCTCGACGTCGCCGCCGCGCACGGCCGCGGCGTGTTCGTGCTCGCGCTGACGTCCAACCCCGAGGGCCCCGGCGTGCAGCACGCGCTCGGGCCCGACGGGCGCTCCGTGGCCCGGGCCGTGGCCGAGGCCGCCGCCGCCGAGAACGCCGGCGCCCCGCCCGCCGGCGACGTCGGCCTCGTCGTCGGCGCCACCGTCGGCACCGCCGTGACCGACCTGGGCATCGACCTCGCCGCCGTCAACGGCTGGCTGCTGGCCCCCGGCGTCGGCGCGCAGGGCGCCACCGCCGAGGACCTGCGCACCGTCTTCGGCGACGCGCGCCACCGCGTGCTGGCCGCCAGCTCCCGCGAGGTGCTCGCCGCCGGCCCGGCCCCGGCGGCGCTGCGCGGGGCCGCGCGCCGCAGCGCCGACGCGGTGCGCGCCGCGCTCGCGCAGGGCTGAGGACCCCCACGGCCCGCCGGGCCGCGACGGCGACGGCGGCGGAAACGGCGGTGGGCGTCGCGGCGGCGGCACTAGGGTCGCCTCCCGTGAACCCCTCGCGCCGGCTGCTCGCCGACGTCCTGCGCCGCCGCCGGCGCCCCGCCCTGGTGGGCTGCGCGGCCTCCACCGTGCACCAGGTCTGCGAGGCGCTCGTGCCGGTGGCCGTCGGCCTGGTCGTCGAGCGGGCCGTGGCCACCGGGGACACCGGCGCGATCGCCTGGTCGGTCGCCGGGGTGCTGGCGCTGTTCGCGGTGCTCACCTCCGCCGGCGCGTTCGCGTTCGTCACCATCGACGGCGCGCAGTTCCGCGAGGCGCACCACCTGCGCGTGGAGGTGCTGCGCGCCGTGCTGCACCGCCCGCCCGCCGCGCCGGCCCTGCGCGACGGCGACGTGCTCAGCGTGGCCACCTCCGACACCCGCCACACCGCCCAGGTCCTGGCCCTGCTGGGCTACCTGTTCTCCGCCGGCGTGGGCATGACGGTCTCCGCGGTCGTGCTGCTGCGCGTGGACGTCCTGCTCGGCCTGGGGCTGCTGGTGGCGGTGCCGCTGCTGGTGCTGGGCCTGCAGCGCCTGGCCCCGCGCCTGGAGCGGCGGGTGCGCACCCGGCAGGAGGCCGCCGGCCTGGCCTCGGCCACCGCCGCCGACCTGCTCGCCGGCCTGCGCCCGCTGCGCGGCTTCGGGGGCGTGCCCGAGGCGGTGCGCCGCTACCGCACCGCCAGCCGCACCTCCCGCGACGCCGCCGTCGGCGCCGCCGGCGCCACCGCCACCGTCGTCGGCGCCAGCACCCTGGCCACCGGGCTGCTGCTGCTGGGCACGGCCGCCGCCGCGACCGCCCTGGCCGTGCGCGGGCGCATCGACGTCGGCGAGCTCGTCACCGTCGTCGGCGCCGCGGCGTTCCTGGAGGACCCGGTGCGCACCATCACCCGGTGCGTGCAGGGCCTGGCCGTCGCGCGCGCCAGCGCCGGTCGCGTCGCCGCCCTGCTGCCCGGGCCCACCGGCCCCGCGGCCACCGCTCCGGGCGCCGCCCCCGCCGGCGGCGCCGAGCCCCTCGTGCTCGACGGCGTCAGCGCCGGCCCGCTGAGCGGGGTGGACCTGACCGCGCGGCCGGGGGAGATGCTCGGCGTGGTGACCACCGACGTCGCCGTCGCCGACGCCCTCACCGGGGTGCTCGCCGGGCAGCGCGCGCCGCGGGCCGGGGCCGTCCGCCTCGGCGCCCTGGACCCCGCCCGCGAGCCGGCCGCCGCCACCGGCGCCCTGCTCGTCGAGCCGCACACCGTGCACCTGCTCGGCGCCACCCTGCGCGAGGCGCTGACCACCGGCTCCGGGCCCGGCCGCGACGGCGTGGACGCGCGCCTGGAGCCGGCGCTGGCCGCGGCCGCCGCCGACGAGGTCGTGCGCGCCCGGCCCGGCGGCCTGGACGCCCCGCTGCTCGAGCGCGCCGCGAACCTCTCCGGCGGCCAGCAGCAGCGCCTGGCGCTGGCCCGGGCGCTGGCCGCCGACCGGCCCGTGCTCGTCCTGCGCGACCCCACCACCGCCCTGGACGCCGTCACCGAGGACGCCGTCGCCGCCGGGCTGCGCGCCCTGCGCCACGGCGAGGGCCCCCCGGGAGCGCGCGCGGCGCGCACCACGGTGGTGCTCACCAGCTCCCCGATGCTGCTGGCGCGCTGCGACCGCGTCGTGCTGCTCACCGCCGAGGGGTGCCGCGCCGGCACCCACGCCGAGCTCCTGCGCGAGCCCGCCTACGCCGCGGCGGTGCTGCGGTGAGCGCCACCACCGACCCGCGCGCCACCGGACCGGAGGCCACCGGACCGGACGCCACCGGCACCGGTCCCCGCACCGACCCGGCCACCGGTCCCGGCGCCGGCGCGGCCCCGGGCGCGCCGCTGCCCGTCGCCACCGCCCGGCGCACCGGCGCCGTCCTGCTGGCCACCGCCCGCGCGCACCGGCGCACCCTGCTGGGCGCGCTGGTCACCACCGCCGCCTCCAGCGCCGGGCTCGTGCTCGTGCCGCTGCTGCTCGGGCGCGTCGTCGACGTCGTCGTCGCCGTCCTCGGCGGGGGGGGGGGGGGGGGGGGGGGGGGGGGGGGGGGGGGGGGGGGGGGGGGGGGGGGGGGGGGGGGGGGGGGGGGGGGGGGGGGGGGGGGGGGGGGGGGGGGGGGG